>DATMBT010000153.1:0-8601 GCA_035559475.1 Gemmatimonadaceae bacterium | reverse complement strand
CTCGGCGTGATGCGAAGGCCATGGAACTCCTCGTGTACGATCGGCGTGGTGCGGATGCGGTGCTTGTCCCACAGCCAGCCGAACAACTTTGATGTGTCCAGGCCATCGACGTTCACCAGTGCAATGCCGCACGACTGCGTGTTGTTCAGTGGCGTCGGCACGTGCACCCGCGAACTCTCCGCCATGAGCGTCTTCGCCCAGCGATCCCGCAGGTAACGGAGCCGCGCCGCCTTTCGCTCGAGACCGATTCCACGGTTGAAAGCAGCCGCAACCGAGATGGCGTTGTGGTTCGCCGCAGGGTGAGTTCCAATCTCCTCGTACTTCCGGATGTTCTCGTCCATCGACTTCGGCGCCGCCATCATCGGCCAGAGCGACTTGATCTTGTCACGGCGCACGTAGAGGAAGCCGGTACCGATCGGCGCGTGCAGCCATTTGTGAAGGCTCGTGCCGTAATAATCCACGTCCAGGTCATCACGCAGGAACGGGAAGTGCGCGAACGCGTGCGCTCCGTCGATGAACAATGCGATTCCTTTCTCGCGCGCCAGCTTCGACACCTGCCGCACCGGCATGATATGCCCGGTGAGGTTGGTGATGTGCGTCAACTCGATGACACGCGTCTGCGGCGTGATCGCCGCGCGGAAGCGGTTGACGATGTCGTCGTCGGAACCCGGCGGGCCGCCCAGCGAAATCGTCTTGACGACGATCCCGTCGCGACGCGCGCGCTGGTCCCACGTGGTCATCATGCGACCGTAGTTCTGGTTCGTGATGATGACCTCATCCCCACGCTTCAGGTCCATGCCGAGGATCATGATTTCCTGCGCCTCGGAGGCGTTTCGCGTGATCGCCATTTCTTCCGGGTCACATCCGAACATCTGCGCCAGGTCGCGACGGCAGCTTTCGATCCGCGGCTCCAGAACGTTCCACATGTGATCCACCGGGATCTCATTCGAGAACCGCAGGTCGCGGATCATCGCTTCCATCACGCTGACCGGCGCCGGACTGCACCCGCCGTTGTTCAGGTTGATCAGCGTCGAGTCTGTATCGAACGCCCGCGCAATCTCGGCCCAGTAGTCCTCTTCGGACGCGACGGCGGATGGTGACCGACCGGCAGCGACCTCCTCAGCCCGAAAGAGCGAACGGAACGCGCCGGCATTCATGACCGGGAGCGCGAAACCCGCGCGGGCGAGAGAAGAAACGAAATTGCGTCGATTGGTCATGGGGCTCTCCAAAGCGGGTTGCGCACGGCTCGCGGGGGAACGTTACAACGCAAAGGGCCGCGGGTGCGAGGGTGCACAGGGTGCCGAGGGTGCCGAGGGTGCCGAGGGTGCGAAACGCGGCGACACCCGTTTGCACCCTTAGCACCCCATGCACCCTGTGCACCCTGCTATCCCAATTGCTCCGGCTGAGCGAGGTCCAGCGTGAAGTAGAACCGTGTGCCCTTTTCGAGTTCGGTGGCGACCTGTAATTCGCCACCCATGGCAGCGATGAGCTTCTGGCAGATCGAAAGGCCGAGGCCCGCGCTCGAGAACGCGTAGTCGCCGGGGGTTTGACGCTGGCGGAACGCCTCGAACAGGCTGCCCATCACCTGGTCCGGGATCCCGCGCCCGGTGTCCTGTACCGAGAACTCCACGCGTGAGCGATCGATCTCCAGCGTGCTGATCTCGACGGAGCCCGTATTGGTGAACTTGATGGCGTTCGTGGCGAGGTTCAGCAGCACACGATTGAGCGCCGATGGATGGCCAATCCTGACGTCCGCCGAGGGCCCGGTTGCCCGCATTTCGAGCCGTTTTTCTTCGGCCATGGGCCGGAGGATGTCCATGATCGACTGCAACACATCGGACACCGAGAACGCAATCGAGTCCGTGTCGACCAGCGTGGTACCGCCGCGCGCGAGTTCGATCACATCGCCGGCCAACGCGCTCAATCCGAACGCCGCACTGTAGACGAGCCCGAGCTGACGCTGCTGGATGGGAGACAGCTCACCACCGGCACCGCCGCGCAGTCGTTCCGCCAGGATCAGGATGGAGCCAAGTGGCGAGCGCATGTCATGCGCCATTTCCACCACGAGCTGTTGCGCGTCCTGGCCGGTCAGTCGCGACGCGAAGCGATGTGCAGCGTCGAGGTCCATCGAGACTTGCACGCGTTCAATCGCGCGAAGGACCGCGACAACGTCTTCTGCCTGATCTCGAACATCTGGCGCTTCGGCGTGCTCGAGAAATGCGCCGCGAAGGCGTTCGATGATACGGCGAGCGGGAACGAACGCCGGAAGGCCGCGAACATCAGGCGACCCACCGGTGGCAGCCCGACGCACCGCGTCAGCGAGGACGCCGACGGATGATCGCATGTCGATCGGGCTCGCGGTGACGTGCGGACCAAACGACCACGAACTGGCGACATCAGCGGCCGCCCCCGTCAACGCGCGCCAGGTCGCCGACCGGATCTCAGCGACTGGTTGGCCCTCGCGCGGGCGCGCCTGGAGCTTCGACGCCTTCGCCGTGTCTATCGCCACCACCCTCCCGTATATGAAACCAGCGGCCCGGCATCACCGGGCCGCCTTTGCGGTCACTCGTCCACCGCTCCGGCCATCTCTTCGCGGCGGAAGCCGTGCTTCTCCATCAGCCGGTACAGGGTGGTCCGGTCGATGCTCGCGAGTCGCGCGGCCTTTGACATGTTCGACCCGGCGCGAGAGACGAGTTGAGCAAGGTATTCCTTCTCAAAGTGAGCGATCAGCTTCTCCTTCGCCAGATGGAATGGCTCGGTGAGCATGCCCGCTGGTATGCCATTGACCGGCTTTTCAACCGCGGTTTCATCGTATATGGGAACGTCGTTCGGCTCGACGAGGTGACCGGGTTCCGTCAGCACGGCGAGCTGCTCGATCACGTTCTGCAGCTCACGCACGTTGCCGCGCCACGGGCGCGTGCGCAGGAACTCGATCGCGTCCTCGGACAGCTTCGGGGTCGCCTCGTTAGGTCCGCGGTGGCGTTCCCAGAACACCGAGAAGAAGTGGTTCGCCAGCAGCGCGACGTCCTCGGGGCGCTTGCGGAGCGGCGGCAGGTTGATCGGCACGACGCGCAACCGGTACAACAGGTCTTCGCGCAACGTGCCCTTCGCGACGCACTCCTGCGGCACCCGGTTGGTCGCCGATATGAAGCGCACGTCCACCACCGCATCTTCCTTCTCGCTGCCCACGCGACGGACAACACCGTCCTGGATGACGCGAAGGAGCTTGGCCTGCAGCGGGAGCGACATCTCGGTCAGTTCGTCGAGAAACAGCGTCCCGCCATTGGCGATTTCCAGCAGGCCGGGCTTGTCCCGGTCCGCTCCGGTGAAGGCGCCCTTCCGGTGACCGAACAATTCCGATTCCAGCAGCCCTTCGGGCAGCGCCGCGCAGTTGATCGGCACCTGCTGACGCGATGCGCGCCGGCTATGGGCGTGGATGAACTGGGCGATGACTTCCTTGCCCGTGCCGCTCTCCCCGGTGATCATGACCGAGGCATCGGTGCTCGCGACCTTGCGCGCCAGGTCCACTGCGGCGCGGAACGCGGGCGAGATGCCGAGCAGCGTAATCTTGTCGGAGTTGCCCGTCTGCTTGAGGAGCTGCGTCTTCAGGTCGCGCGTCTCGCGCGCCACCATGACCGCATGCGAAGCGCGCCCTACGAGGACCTGCAGGTGGGTCGCCGAAAAGGGCTTCGGCAGGTAATCCCAGGCTCCGGCGCGCAATGCCTCGATGCTGGTATTCACGCTCGGATTCCCCGTCATGACGATGACGATCGTATCTTTATGGGAACCCAGCGTCGCCTTGAGGATCTCCATGCCCGATACAGGGGTCATGTAAAGATCGACGAGGATGATATCGAAGCGACGACGCTTCACGAGGTCGATGGCCTCATCTCCGCGTCCCAGCGTCGTCACGTTATAGCCGTCCAACTGCAACACGCTCGCACACCCCTCTCGGAGCGTGCGATCGTCATCGACGATGAGGAGGTTCAGGCTGGCCTTGACCTCGGGAGAGATCGAGAGTGGATCGCGCGCCGCAGCCTCGGCGGCTCCCTCGGTGTCTTCCCGCGCCCCAGTTCCGCTGGCCATCGAGTTCCAACTCCGTGAGAATTGTTCTCTCTCCGCCGCAGGGTTGCGGCAGGGGTCCTTCGCCTATGTTTCTTCCACGCATCGATTGGGGTCTTTCCCTGTCGTGCGCGTCCTCCTGTGACGATCGGGATGGTGCCGCCGTAAAGCTACACCGTGACAATTCATCAGCACGGTCGTGGTCGTCACACCACACATGTGTTGCACCACACCTACGATGACCTCCCGTCCGAGGCGGCCGTCACTCGGCACGGAAGTGGCAGGCGGTGTAGCAGCGGTAATGGCCGAATCGGGACTTATTTGCCGCCGAATCACAGCGCATGCGCCGTTCGGTCTCGTATAATCGTCCTAGATCGGTCAATTACTTCGATCACTCTCCGTAATGCCTTCACATCTCGTCCCGGCCGATTCGAATAACGGCCTCCCGGCGCAGTACCAGCCAGGAGGCGCGGCTTGGAACCAGCAGCCGTCAGCACCCCCGTCTAGCACGCTCAGCGAGCAGTTGGGACGGTTTTCGTCCGCATTGCGACGCTACAAGTGGCTGATCCTCGCCGTCGTCGCGGTCGGCTCGAGCATTGGTTTCGCGCTCACCCGCCTGGTGCCGCCCAAATACACGGTTCAGGGCTCGATCATCATCCGGAAGTCACTTGGAAACACCGGACCGATCACGACGCCCGGAATTATCAGCGATCCCAACTCCTGGGGAGAACTGGTTCGCAGCTTCATGGTGCTCGACCAGGTCGTGGAGCGGCTCGGCTTGTACGTGACGCCCGAGAAACTCGAGGACACCAGCGTCGTCAGGCAGCTCCGGCCGTCGGCACTCCTGCGGCCCGGGACCTACGAAGTGCGCGTGGACGCAAACGGGTCGAATTACACCTTGGTACGCCCAGCATCTGCACGCGGCGGGGAAAAGGAAGAGGTCATCGAGTCCGGCGTCGTTGGCGATTCCATCGGCCGTCCGGTCGGCTTCAAGTGGCAGCCGGCACCAGGCAGCCTGCGTCCCGGAACCATGAGGTTCAGGGTGATCACGCCGCGTGACGCGGCGGTGTTGCTCAACCGCGAGTTGGTGGTGTTGCCGGTGCAGACGAACACGAACCTGTTGCGGCTGACCATTTCGGGTGATCGCCCGACGATGATTGCAGCGAAGATGAACACCACCCTCGATGAATTCGTGAAGGTCGCGCAACGGGTCAGCAAGGACAACCTGACGACGATCAAGAACACCGTTGCTGACCAGATGAAATCGGCACACGATCGCCTTTCGGCCGCAGAGAATTCGCTGGAGAACTTCAAGGTTCGCACGATCACGCTACCCAACGAGAACACGGTCGTCTCGCCGGGCACGCAGATGGCGACCAACCCGGTGTTCAATCAGTTCTTCCAGGACAACGTCCAGCACAAGGCGGTATCACGGGACCTGCACGCGCTGCAGTCGATCTTCGGCACTGCCGACGACAATGGGCGCCTGTCCATCGAGGCCCTGAAGTCGTTGCCGCCCATGAGCCCGAACTCGCCCCTGACGCAAGAGATCCAGAAGCTGGAGCAAGCACAGGCGCAGCTCCGCGCTTTCCAGGAGAAGTACACCGACGCACACGCCTTCGTCGTGAACAAGAAGGAAGAAGTGCGCGTCCTCGAGACGCAGAACATCCCGCTCCTGGCCAGGAACGCGATGAAAGAGCTCGAGATCCAGGAAGCAGCGCTCCGCAGGAGCATCGAGGGCCAGGCAGGCGAGCTGAAGAAGATTCCCGAACGCACCATCGAAGAAGCGCGGCAGACGCGCGAGGTCTTCATCGCCAGCGAGATCTACACCGACCTGCAGCAGCGATATTCGTCGGCCACACTCGCTGAAGCGAGCGCCGTTCCCGACGTCAATGTGTTCGATACAGCGAGTGTACCAAGCCGCCCATCGAGCGACACGGCGATGAGCATCTTCCTGGTCGCGATCCTCGCCAGCCTGGGCCTTGGAATCGGCGCGGCAATCCTGCTCGACCAGACCGATCGCCGCTTCCGCTACCCGGAGCAGGCGACGCGCGACCTTGGCCTGGACATCATGAGCGGCATTCCCTCGATCCGGAATCCGCGTAACGCCTCGGCGCGCCTGCAGGAAGCGTCGCAGCTGGTCGAGTCGTTCCGTTCGTTGTCACTGACCGTCCGCTCCGCGTTTGACGGTATCGGCCCGGTGATGCTCACGGTCTCCAGCCCCGGTCCGGGCGACGGCAAATCGTTCGTCTCGGCCAACCTGTCCATGGCGCTGGCTGATGGTGGCTATCGCACCGTGGTTGTCGATGGAGACATCCGTCGCGGCACGCTGCACTCCGTCTTCGCACCCGCGCCGCAGACCCCTGGCCTGACCGACTTCCTGGCTGGCGAGGCCGTACTCAGTGAAGTGCTGCGTCCCACGTCGCACCCGGGGCTGTTCCTGGTGCCGTGCGGCCGCCGGCGTCGTAACGGGCCCGAGCTGCTGGCGGGCGAGGGCATGGTCAACCTGCTGCGCGACCTGCGCCAGCAGTTCGACGCCGTCATCGTCGACTCCGCCCCCCTTGGGGCCGGCATCGACCCGTTCGCGTTAGGCGTCGCGTCAGGCGCCATCCTCATCGTGCTCCGCACTGGCGAAACCGACCGCAAGCTCGCGCAGGCCAAGCTCGAAGTACTGGACCGCATGCCCGTCCGGATCCTCGGGACGGTGCTCAATGACATCGGCGAGAGCCCGCAGTTCAAGTACTACTACTACCTCGAGGGCTATGGTGCGCTGGAAAACGCAGCCACCGGCGAGTCGGCGCTCATCGGGAGTGGAAACGGGAACGGGAAGGGAAGAAGCTAGGAGACTGGAAGCAGGAGGCAGGAAGCAGGAGGCAGGAGGCAGGAGGCAGGGAAGGAACGAAACGGTTGAATCTTGAGGGCCCAAGGCGACAGCCGCGGGCCCTCAGTTATTCCCTGCCTCCTGCCTCCTGTCTCCTGGCCTTATTGCACCGAGTGAACCGGTACGTCGTGATAGGCACTGATGCCTGCTCCTTCGGCGGCACGTACGTGACGGAGAGCGGTGGCGGCCCGGAGCAGAAGCTCCACCGCATCGACTGGCGACTTGGAAAAGTCCTGATACGCGCAGTAGCCGGCGCGCAGCTCGTAACCCGCGATGGATGGGCCGTTGCCGAACAGCGCTGTAGCGGCACCCTCACGCAACCGTTCGGCGAGGCGAACAGCCCCGGCATCATCAGTCGCCGGTGCAAGAATGGCAAAGTCCGATCGCGCCAGGCGCCCCACGGCGTCAGACGAACGAGCGGTGCGGCGGCACAGGTCCCCAAGCTCCTCGGCCAGCCGTGGATCGATCTCGTCACTCCCTTCACCGGGCAGGCTGGCTGTAACCGCGACGCACGCCAGCGGCGAGTGACGACGCGATGCCTCGGCGCCCATTTCACGGGCCCGCCGGGCAAGGCCTCGCACGTTGTAGAGACCCGTCGAGTCATCCAGCAGGCTTTCTTCCCTGGAGCGGTCGATCTCTCGCTTCGCGCGCACAAACGCCGACAGCTTCAGGATCAGCGCCTCAGCGTCAACGGGAAGGCTCAAATACTCCCAGACTCCCGCGCGATATGCGTCCAGCCGCTGTGACCGCGAAGCCGGTCCTGCGGTCGTCATTACCACAGGAGTGCTGGATGGAAACTCCGGGTCGTCGCGCAGCTTCGCGCACAACTCAATCCCCGGGGTGTCCGGCATACCCGAATCAATGATCACGACATCGGGATGCGTCCTGCGGATGAGCTCCAATGCCTGACGTCCGGTGTACGCACGAACTGATGCGAACCCGTGAGGCCCAAGCACGCTCTCGAGCGAACGAGTCGACCATTCCTGGTCGCTCGCAAGCAGGACGAGCGGTGGAGGCGATGAATCTCGTCCTTGCTCCGCGGCAGCGTTGCCACGGGCTGAATTGTTCCGGTCCTTGTCGTTCATGTCGCGCCGTTGTCCTCCACACCCGCGTGAGCTGCCGGATCACTCGCGCCGGCCGAAGCCGCTTTACGCAAGATTCGTCCCCAGCTAACTCCCCTGTCCTTCCGTGTTCAGAAGACCATGATCTGTGGCAACGCCGCTACATCTCGCCCATACATACACACCAGGCTGCCAGACTGTCACGAAAATCGCAATCCTGTGGGGATACGCAAGAGCGAACTCTGGACGTCCCTGGTGGGTTACATGACCGTGCTCTGCGACGACATCGGGGCTTCGGTCGTCCTGATGGCTAATGAGGTGCGCGCGCGCCACTACCTGCCGCAAAGCTGCTGAGCGTGCTGTTGGTATAGCACAACACTTGCTAGGCTGTGCGCTTCAGGATCACGCGTTATGCAGCGTAGTCATTTGATCCTCTTAACTTTTGCCGTTTGCTCATCCATCTTCTCGATTCAGCTGGGGAACCTACATGAACCGCTCCAAATCCCTCGTGACTTCGGCCAGCAAGGGCGCCTTCAGGATCGCGCTCCTGGTTGGTTTGTTCGCGGTCGCGCCGGATGTCTCCCTTTCCGCACAAAG
>DATMBT010000152.1:0-2162 GCA_035559475.1 Gemmatimonadaceae bacterium | reverse complement strand
CAGGCGCAAACTGGGCCAGCGCCGACTGTCGGCCGGCTTTCCCTACCTCGTGTCGTCCTTCCGATGCGACGACGAGGTCGAGCGTTGAGGCCAGCGCCGTGGCGTCACCCGGGGGGATGAGGTAGCCGGTCGCTCCGTCGTCGATGGTGTCGGAGAGGCCGCCTGACGCGAATGCCACGACGGGGGTTTCGCAAAGTTGTGCCTCCACGGCCACCAGGCCAAACCCCTCCTCCCGCGATGGGACTACCAGGGCCGTTGCCGCACGATAGAAGTCGAGCAGGCGTGGTTGCGGCAGGGCTCCGTGCCAGTGCACTCGAGAGCCGATCCCGAGCCGCGCCGCCTGTTCCCGCAGCGCCTCACGATCGGTGCCGTCCCCGATGACGTCGAGCTCAGCCGGCTCGCGCATGGCCGCGAGTGCGTCGAGTAGCAGCGCGATTCCCTTTTGCGCATTGAGGCGGCCGACAAACAGCAGCCGTCGCGCGTGCCGCGTTCCACCCGGCGTAAACAGGTGGGTCGCCACAGGCATGGGTGACACGATCGGGTTCGAGTCCGGAGCCATCGTCTTCACCTGACCTGCCAACCACGATGACACGGTGGTCACGGCTCCGGATTGCGAGAGCACGCGACGCAGCAGGCTCCTCGCCAGTCCGTTGCCCATCGCGAGGCGGACATCGGTTCCGTGCATGGTGGTCACCAGTGGAATGCCCGCGAGACTCGAGACCCACGATCCAACCAGGCCTCCAGGGAACCACCAGTGCGCGTGAACGAGGGAAGGATTGAACTCGCGACGGATGCGGGCGCCGCTGGCAAAGCTGGAACCGAGGAACCCGAGCAGGGCGAACTTCGCGCTCAGTGAGCGCTTGACCTCCTCAGCCATCTGCCCCGTGTAGGCGAGGCGCTGGAAGCGACGCGGTGCGTACCGGAAACGGTGCACCGGAATTCCGTCGAGGATCTCGTCTGCGGGAAGGTCATCGCCCGCGGGCGCGATCACGGTGACATCCACGTCCTGCGCTTTCAGGGCGCCGGCGAGGTGCAGCAGGAACGCGCCGGCCGCGTCACCCGACGTGCGCGGGTAAGAGTGCGTGAGGAACAGGACGCGCATTGCCGTGGGCGTGCCTAACGATCGCGGTCCAGTTCCGTTACCTGGCGGCGGAGTTCACGCAGCTGGGCGCGCTGTCCGGCAATGAGCTCGCCGAGCAACCCCGCGACGAAAAGGATGGTGCCGAGGATGAGGCCCGTCTGGATGGCAACCCAGGCCGCACGGACTCCCTGCCCCGTGGCCAGCATGACGGCTCCCGTCAGGGCGCTGACGGCAGTGAGGACGGCCCCCAGCATGCCGAAGAAGAGCAGCGGCTTGGGTGCGAACCTGAGCTCGAACCAGACCGACAACATGTCGAGCACGCCGACCGGGATGCGCGAGACGCCGAACTTCGACTTGCCCGCGTGGCGTGGATACAGCGGCACTGGAATCTCCTTTACGCTGAATCCCTGTGCCGCCGCGAGCACGATGAGGTAGCGGTGCCAGTCCGGACGGACGGGAATGTGCTCCATCACCTCGCGACGATACGCCTTCACGCTGTTGAGGTCCTTCACCCGGATGCCGAACAGGGCCCGACTCAGCGTGTTGTAGACCCGCGAGACAAACGCCTTTTCATACGAGCCCTGCTTGAACCCGGTGACCATGTCCGCTTCGCCGGCGACGATCGGTGCGACGAGGCGCGGAATGTCCTCAGGCAGGAACTGCAGGTCGGCGGGATAAAAGACGAGCACACTGCCACGTGAGTGCAGGAATCCCGTGCGCAACGCATCGGCGATGCCACGCCTGGTGCGGTGCCTGACGACACGGAGGAACGGATACTTCGCGCGGAGTGACTCGAGGACTTCCCACGTGCTGTCGACCGATCCGTCGTCGATGACGATGATCTCGTATCGGAGCGAGGCCGCGTTGAGGGCCTGGGCGGCCAGCTCCATGAAGCGAGGCAGGTTCTCGGCTTCGTCCTTGGCAGGGACCAGGACGGAGACATCGACCATTTCGGTGCCGGCGCTGCGCGGACGATCAATCCGCTCGACATCGACTGGAGTGGTGCGCGGCATGTCGTGACTGGTGACTCGTGACTCGTGACTGGTGACTCGTGTCTCGGGACTCGGCACGGGTGTGCGTT
>DATMBT010000151.1:0-4123 GCA_035559475.1 Gemmatimonadaceae bacterium | reverse complement strand
AGTTGAGTTGCGGGCCCACGCCCCAGGAATCCCTGGTCCATGGCTAACCTGACCCGAAGGCAAGCGTGGATACGCGCGACGATCATCTTTGCCCTGACCGTCGTGGCTTACCTGCCGGCACTAAACGCGGGCTTCGTCTGGGACGACGATGATCACGTGACCGGGAACGAGACGCTGCAGGACGCGTCCGGGCTCCGACGGCTCTGGGTGGAGCGGGGTGCGGTTCCACAATACTACCCGCTCGTTCACACGACCTTCTGGATCGAACGACAGCTCTGGGGACTGAACCCTGTCGCGTATCACGCCACCAACATCGCACTGCACGCGCTGGCGGCTGTCCTCCTGTGGGCCGTTCTCGTCAGACTGCGGGTTCCGTACGGCTTCCTTGCGGCGCTGATCTTTGCGCTCCACCCGGTTGGCGTGGAGTCGGTCGCCTGGATCACTGAGCGGAAGAACGTGCTCTCAGCCGTCTTCTACCTCGCGTCGGCGCTGGCGTGGTTACGCACGCAGGCGTTCGCACCGAGCGACGAAGGGTTGGCCACCATCGCCGGGCAGCGATCCGCGAAGGACGCAACCCACCGTTCGACCGGCGTTCCGCTGGTCGAACGAGCGAGGTGGTGGTACACCATCTCCCTGGCGCTCTTCGTGTGCGCGATGCTCAGCAAGACCGTCGCCTGTTCCCTGCCCGCGGCCATGCTGCTCGTGGTCTGGTGGAAAAAGGGCCGGGTGCAATGGGGGGACGTTCGCCCGCTCGTCCCGTTCTTCGTCATCGGTCTCGCCCTGGCGGTGAACACCGCGCTCATGGAACGGACGCGTGTTGGTGCGGTCGGCAACGACTGGTCGTTCGGCCCAGCTGAGCGACTGCTCATTGCAGGACGCGCCGTCTGGTTCTACGCGATGAAGCTTCTCTGGCCCGCGAACCTAACGTTCATCTACCCAAGGTGGGAGATCAACGCAGGCAGCTGGATGCAGTGGCTCTTTCCACTCGGGGCGGCCGCACTCGTCTCGACTGCGTGGGCGAGTCGCCATCGCATCGGGCGCGGCCCGGTCGTGGCTCTCCTTTTCTTCGGCATTACACTCGTACCCGCTCTGGGCTTCGTGAACGTGTACCCGATGCGGTTCTCCTTCGTGGCGGATCACTTTCAGTATCTGGCAATGATCGGTCCGATTGCGCTCGTCGCCGCTGTCATTGCGCGGTACGGGGTCGCTGAACGCGCCGCGTTTGTGCTGCCACTGTTGCTAGGCGTTCTGACCTGGCGCCAGACCGGTGTTTACCGGAATCTCGAAACGCTGTGGACCGATACTATCGCCAAGAACCCGTCGGCGTGGCTGGCCCACAACAACCTTGGCAACGTCCTGCTCGATCGCGGGGACCTTCAAGGCGCCATCGTCCGATACCGCAAAGCGGCTGCACTCAAGGCTGACTACTACGAGGCTCACGGAAACCTCGGGTCGGCGCTATTGAGGATCGGCGCAGTCGACGAGGCACGCGGCAGCACGGACGCCGCGTTGCGAGTCGCGCCAGGTTACACGCCAGCGCTTGTCACTCGAGCTGCGATCCTGTCCCGCGATGGACATCCGAGTGAGGCGGTGTCCGTGCTGCAACAGGTGCTGCGACAGGAGCCCGGCAACGGCGAAGCACTCAACACGCTCGGATCAGTACTCGCATCGGCGGGCGATATCGAAAATGCCGGGAAGGCATTCGAGGCAGCCCTCCAGATGCGCCCGGAGTTGGTGCAGGCTCGTGTCAATCTGGCGCGCATCCTGCTTCAAACTGCCCGCTTCGGTGACGCGTCGGCTCAAATTGAAAAGGCGCTCCACGACTCGCCCGGTGACGCCGATGCGCTCATCGTGAAAGGTATTATTGTCGCCGCACGCGAAGGAATTGACACGGGGGTCAACTATTTTCGCGACCTCGCGCGACAGTTGCCGGCGGATGCCAGCGTGCGATTCCATCTTGGCACTCTGCTCAGTCAGAGCGGGCGAACAAGCGAGGCGATACCGGAATTCCTCGCAACAATCCGGCTGAATCCGCAGCACGCCGAAGCGCGCAACAATCTCGGGATTGCTTACCTGATTTCAGGTCAGTACGAGAACGCCGTTGTGCAGTTCGAGCACGCGCTTGACCTCAAGCGCAACAACCCCGAAGCGCATAACAACCTTGCTTATGCGCTGATCCGACTCGGCCGCACCGAAGACGCGGTGCGTAACCTGCGCGCCGCCCTGGCCCTTCGACCTGGGTACATGGAGGCGAGAGCGCAGCTCCGCACGCTCGGCAAGCAGCCATAAGTGCACGCAGGCGACTCCAATGTTCAGGCGACTTCCTCGACGAGAGTCGGCGATCGCCGACTAATGTCGCCCGTCGGCCCTGGACTCAGCCCCTTCCACCGCCCGTTCAGTAACGACACGGACTGAATCGTTAAGAACCTGGAGGAAGCCACCTTCGATCTGGAACCGGCCGGCGCTCCCCCCGTCACCAAGACGCAGCTCACCCTTCCCCAACAGCGTCATCATCGTTGCATGCCTGGGGAGGATGCCCACCTCACCGTCAAAGGCCGGCGCCACGAGGCTATCAACCGTCCCCTCGAAGAGGATGCGCTCCGGCGAGATCACCGACACGGTGAGCATCGTCTTACGCCTTGGCCAGTGCTTCGGCGTTCCGCGCGATGTCGTCGGCGCCGCCGCACATGAAGAACGCCTGCTCGGGGTACTGGTCGAACTCACCGGCCACGAGACGCTCGAACGAAGCGACGGTGTCCTCGAGCTTCACGTATTGGCCCTCGCGACCCGTGAACTGCGAGGCGACGGCGAACGGCTGCGACATGAAGCGCTGGATGCGACGCGCCCGGGCCACGACGATCTTGTCGTCCTCGGAAAGTTCGTCCATGCCCAGGATGGCGATGATGTCCTGGAGTTCCTTGTAGCGCTGCAGGATGCGTTGCACTTCGCTGGCAACGCGGTAGTGCCGCTCGCCGATGTACTGCGCATCGAGGATTCGCGACGACGACGAGAGCGGGTCCACCGCGGGATAGATGCCCAGTTCCGTGATCGCGCGCGAGAGCACGACCGTCGCGTCCAGGTGGGCGAACGCCGTCGCCGGCGCCGGATCGGTGATGTCGTCGGCCGGCACGTAAATCGCCTGCACCGAGGTAATCGAACCGTTCCGCGTGGAGGTGATGCGCTCCTGCAGGTCACCCATCTCGGTCGCCAGCGTGGGCTGGTACCCGACGGCGCTTGGCATCCTGCCTAACAACGCCGACACCTCGGAACCGGCCTGGGTGAAGCGGAAGATGTTGTCGATGAACACCAGCACGTCGGCGTTCTCACGATCGCGGAAGTATTCGGCGACGGTGAGGCCGGCGAGACCAACCCGCAGCCGGGCCCCGGGCGGCTCGTTCATCTGGCCGTAGATGAGCGCCACCTGGCCGAGGATGCCCGCCTCCTTGAACTCGAGGTACAGGTCGTTCCCCTCGCGCGTGCGCTCGCCCACCCCGCAGAAGACCGACCGTCCGCCGTGTCCCTTGGCGACGTTGTTGATCAGTTCCTGGATGACAACCGTCTTGCCGACGCCGGCGCCGCCGAACAGGCCGATCTTTCCGCCCTTCACGAACGGGGCGATCAGGTCGACGACCTTGATCCCCGTCTCGAAGATCTCTGTCTTGGGCTCGAGGTTGACGAAATCCGGCCGCTTGCGGTGGATCGGCCAGCGCTCCACGCTCGCCGGAATGGGATCGCCGTCGTCGACCGGGTCGCCCGTCACGTTGAGGATGCGGCCTAACGCGGCCTCACCCACCGGGACGGTGATGGCCTGACCAGTGTCGACGACCTCCATCCCGCGCACAACGCCGTCCGTGGATGACATGGCAACTGCGCGGACCTGGTTGCGGCCGATGTGCTGCTGCACCTCGACCACGACCTTGATCGGGTCGCCGGTATCAGACGTCCCGGTGATAGAGAGCGCGTTATACAGCTCGGGAAGGTGGCCGGCGTCGAACTCGACGTCGAGCACGGGACCGATGATCTGGACGATCTTGCCGATGGCGGCGGCGGTGGCGGTGGCAGTCATTTCAAAACCGGGTGCGAGGGTGCAAAGGGTGCGAAGGGTGCACGCTATTCGAGGGCG
>DATMBT010000150.1:0-5930 GCA_035559475.1 Gemmatimonadaceae bacterium | reverse complement strand
CGGAGGCAGCGTCTTCGCTCGACACTCGTGGCCCTCGAAGTCGCCGTCTCGGTGATGCTGCTGGTTTCATCAGGGTTGCTGATTCGCGCCGTTATGAGGGTGCAGGCAATCGACCCGGGATTCGCGGCCGACGGCGTGCTGACGCTCCGCACGGCGTTGCCAAGTCCGAAGTACGACTCAGCTGCACCCCGCGCGGCTTTCTACGATCGCGTGTTGTCGGATGTTCGCGCGCTTCCTGGCGTCGAGCAGGCCGCATACACGAGTGGCCTGCCGATGGTCCTGACCGGCGGCATTGCGGGCGTCGTAGTGCCTGGCTATCCGGAGCAGAACCGCCGGCGTGAGGGAGTGAGCTTCCGTTTGATCAGCGCTGACTTTTTCGATGCGTTGAAGATTCCCTTACGGATGGGCCGAGACCTCGAGGACAACGACACGCCGGAGCGGCAGTTGGTGGCTGTGGTGAGCGAGTCTTTCGTCGAGCACTACTGGCCCGGCCAGGACCCGATCGGCAGGACATTCGAGATCCGCGATCAGAACCGCACCGTGGTTGGTGTGGTTGCAGACATCAAGGTACGGGGCCTCGAGCGTACTAACGAACCACAGGTCTATATCCCAGCGCGGCAACCTCCCGAGGATGGACTCGGGGGACTCTACGTCCCCAAGGACCTCGTGATCCGTGCTCCAAGCCAGGGGCTCGCGCTGCTTCCCGCCGTGCGGGAAATCGTCAGGCGGGTCGACGTGGAGCAACCAGTGTCCAGCGTTCGCATGATGTCGGACGTGGTCGAAGGACAGACCGAGACTCGCACAGCCCAGCTTCGCGTGCTGGGCGCGCTCGCGCTTCTCGCATTGCTGCTGGCGGGCGTTGGCATCCACGGACTCCTGGCGTTCACCGTGGCCCAGCGCGGCCGCGAGATCGGCGTCAGGCTGGCACTCGGCGCGCAACCTTCGCTGGTGGCCCGGATGGTGGTGTCCGAGGCCGCGCGCCTGACGATTCTCGGAATCGTTCCGGGCCTCATCGGAGCCTGGGTCGCGGCGCGTGCGATGAGAGCCCTGCTTTTTGGTGTGCCTCCGGAGGATCCGCTGACCATCGCCGCAGCCGCGGCGTTATGCCTGACGACGGCGGTGCTGGGTGCACTCCGTCCGGCGCTGCGCGCAGCACGGGTCAACCCGATCTCGGCGCTCAAAGCGGACTGAGGAAACCCGGCCACCGTCCATTCGTGAGGGTCGCATTCCATCATGAAGTCCCCAACACCTTCGCCGGATCCACCCTCGCCGCCACCTAACGCCACGAGCAGCAGCCCAACCGCTCCGATCCCGAACGCGATACGATCGTCCGGCTTCACCCAGCATCGTCGGCTTCGGCTCCTACCGGTATTACCTATGAGAGCGGACGCACCGGGGAGGCGTTCCTGCCGGATTCGCGATCCGTGGACGCGAGCTCGTGATCTACATGGCACCCGAGCAAGTCGAGCAGAAGTCCCTGCTATCCGGCCTCGGCCCGCATCGGGTGGGGAAGTCGTGTCTATACTTCAAGCGGCTCGCCGACCTCGATAGGTTGGTGCTCACGAAGCTGGTCATCGGCTCCGTCGCGGAGGTCAGGCGACGCTACAGTTAGCGGCGGCACCCCAGCTCCTTCGAGTGACGCGCATGAGTGGCGCCTTTCGAAACGCTCCACGGCGCTCAGGCATCTCAGCTGGTCAGCCGGGCTTTTTGGAGGAGAATTGCGAATTCCCCTGGTCATACGCTCTGCGGTAGTCGCCCTGGTGGTCGCCGCGCTACCCACTTACCTGTCCGCTCAGCGAGACCATCCCTCCACCATTCCCGTGGACGTTGTCGTGCCGTTTGCTCCGCGGGCAGTTAACGCGGAAGGAAAGCGGCATCTCGTCTACGAGCTCCACATCACCAACTTTGGACACGGTGACCTCACCCTCGAACGGGTCGAGGTATTGTCCGCCCGCGGAGATACGGTCCTGTCGACATACGGCGGCGATTCGCTCAACGGAGTTCTCTCGCGACCGGGAATGGCAGCCTCGGCCGACAAACGGACACTCGGACCGGGGCTGCGCGTCGTAGCCTTCCTTGACGTGGTGGCAGCGGTGACCACTCCTGCGCCGCGCCGACTACGGCACCGCCTGACCTTTGCGCCGGTCACGCCACCGAATGCTCCCCTCCAGAGCATCGTTGATGGCGACGGCGTAGACGTGTCCCCAGAGGCCCGAATCACTCTGGGGCCGCCGCTCGCCGGCTCGGGCTGGCTGGCACTTCACGCCCTGTCCAACGAGTCTTCGCATCGCCGGACGTTGCTGGCCATCGAGGGTCGCGCGCGTGTCGCGCAGCGCTTCGCGGTTGACTGGACGCGTATTGCCCAGGACGGGCAGGTGTTCCACGGAGATCCTGCGAACAACGCAAACTGGGTGCCGTACGGGGCGGCCGTGCTCGCGGTCGCGAATGGCCGCGTGGCCGACGTGCAGGACGGTATCCCGGAAAATGATCCGACGTCGCCTAACAAGGCGATCCCGATCACCCTCAAGACCGTCGGTGGCAACTACGTTATTCTGGATCTGGGCAGTGGCCGATACGCGTTCTACGCGCACCTCCAGCCGGGATCTCTCTGTGTTGGCCGAGGTGACCGGGTTCGCCGAGGACAGATGCTGGCGAAACTGGGAAACTCCGGCCAGTCCGACGCGCCGCACCTGCATCTCCACATCACCAACGCGCCGTCGCCACTCGCCGCCGAAGGCTTACCCATGGTCCTCGAGCGTTTCGCGATCCAGGGACACATCTCGTCAGTGAAGGTGCTCACCGATGGAACAGGTTGGCAGCCGACAGGCCAGACCCAGCTAGCGTTCAATGAGATGCCTGTCGAAAACGTGGTCGTCGCATTTCCTGCGGCACCAAGCGCACGGACCTGCACCACGAAGTAAGAGCGATCGACGAGCGGGTTAGCGCCTGTGCAACTATTTGGAGGTGGAATCCCGCGCATGCTGGGCGCGATTCAATGTCGTGAACTCATTCATTAACCGAAACGCCTCCCGCCCGCTCAAGTCCTGGTACAACGTGTCGGGAGCTGCTCCTTTTTCACTCACAATGAGTAGTCCGCCCGCGGACCCACCCCGTTTGAGGGGTTGGAGGTTGATGTCGCTCTTCTTGAGCGAATGCCGGACGGTGCCTTTGGGTCCGAGGTGAATGATCGCCGAGTCGGTCACCAGCAACGCATCCGCGAACGTGTGATTGGCCTGGATGAAGACGAACTCGACGCGTTCGTTCGCATGCACGCTCCCCGTCTGTCGCGCGAGACGCACGATCGAATCCGGCACTGCACTTCCTGTGGCGATCAGCGCGGGATCGGCACCCTCGCCACCGCTCAACAGGAATGACATCATCTTCGATGCGACGCGTACCCCGATGACAATAACGGGCCCCGCGCTCACCGCGGCGATCGCGAGGTAGATTCCGCGGCGTTTCCAGCGTCGCTGTCGGACCTGTGATGGTGTCAGCAGCCCATCCGGCGTGCTCGCCGCAGTCAGTTCTTTCACCAGCTCGGCAGCGGTTGGTCGCTGCGCCGGGTCCTTGGCCAACATGCGGTCCACCAGCCGAACGAGCGCCGCCGGCGCCTGAGGCTCACGCTCTGATACCCTGGGGATGGGCGCTGAAATGTGCTGCGCGATGACTTCCGTCGCATTGCGCCCAAGAAAGGGGCGGGTGCCCGTGAGCATCTCGTACAGCACGACACCTAACGCGTAGACATCTGAGCGCCCGTCGACTTGCTCGCCGAGCGACTGCTCGGGGCTCATATAGTATGGCGTGCCGGCGGTCGATCCATGCAGCTCACGCGCCGGTCGCGAGGTAACGAGGGCGATCCCGAAGTCGGTGACTGTCGCATTGCCGTTCGCGTCGAGAAGGATGTTCCCGGGCTTGATGTCACGGTGCACGACGCCAACGGCATGCGCCGCGGCCAGCGCGTGCGCGCACTCGAGCGCGATCCGCGCAGCTTCCGCAGCCGGGAGCTTTCCGTCGGCGATCCGAGCCTCGAGAGACTGGCCGGGAAGGAGCCGCATGACGAGATACAGCAGTTCTCCGGTCGAGACCGCGGAGTACAGCGGTACGATATGTGGATGCTCGGCCGCGGCGATCGTCCGAGCTTCGTGCAGGAATTGCTCCTCGAGCGCGGCGTCGACGGCGAGCGACGGATCCAGCACCTTGATAGCCACGTCGCGCTCAAGGAAGGGATCGTGTGCGCGGAATACGGCGGCAAACCCTCCCTGTCCCAGGAGGGCGCCGAGTTGGAGCTGCTCTCCGAGCGCCGCCTCGAGCTTGGGCCGCAGCGTGGTGATGTCGATGCTCATGGGGGTTCGAGTGAGCAGTCACGCATGATGTAGGTTAGTGCTGAACGGCCACGGCGCCAGATGGTCGCCGCGGCTCGGGGCACGGGAGACGCGGCGAGGATCGACTCCACCCGGGTGGCGGTAAAAGCGGCGAAGGTGAGGCTGGGGAGCGCGGCCGGGCTGGTGGACCGACGGCGTGCCGGATTACAATCGGCGCCTGGTCCGAAATACGCCGTACGCCGCCTGGTACGACGCGCTCGGGCGCGACGCCGCCTGGACGCTCGGCACCTGACGGGAAATGATCGTTAGGCAATGTCACGTACACGGAGGCATTCATGCCACTCGCACTTCGTCCGCTTCGACATCTCACGTGTTCCCGTGTGTGCGTCCGGGCGCTCGCCGTCGCTGTCTTCTCGTGTTCACGGCTCGCTTCCGCACAGACGACACCCACCGAACGGCAGGCGGCCGCGTCGGTGCTCGCGTCGATCGACAAGCTCCAGGCGCAGTTGGATCCCCCGCGCGCGTCGGAACGGATGGCGACGGGAAATGATGCCGAGCGCGATAAACTGCTCCAGCGCGTCGAGCAGAATTGGAAGGGGAGCATGCAGGCGCTGAGCGACTGGATCGGTCACAACCCGGAAGTCGGCTTCAAGGAATTCAAGGCGACCGACACACTCAGCAAAGTCCTGCACGCCGCGGGCTTCCGCGTGGACACCGTGGCAGGGCTGAAGACAGCGTTCGTAGCCACGTGGACTTCACCGGCCGGTGAGAACGGGCCCACGCTCGGCCTCATCGGCGAGTACGACGCCTTACGCGGCACGCAGGGCGATTTCCACGGTGACCAGCACAACGCGCAGACACCAGTCGCCATCGCGGCAGCGCGCGCGCTCATGGACCTCATGACCGAGCGGCGCATTCCCGGTCGCATCAGGATCTTCGGGACACCCGCCGAGGAGGTGGGTCCACCGACGAAAACGACCATGCAGAAAGCCGGCCTGTTCCGGGGAACCGATATCCTCGTCCGCAGTCACGGCACCGGCGGCGTCACGCGACGCGCGCGTGCCGGGTTCGGGGTCTGCTGCCTGAACATCAACGAAGTGAAGTACGTGTTCAAGGGACGCCCCGCGCACCAGATGCAATCATGGAACGGCCGAAATGCCCTGGAGGCTGCGGTGATGTTCTACACGGCTGTGGACCGGCTGCGATCGAGCCTGCGTCCCGAGGCGTCGATGCAGGGCGTGATCCCGGAAGGGGGCATTGCGCCTAACGTCGTTCCGGACCGCGCCGTGGTGGACTACTACCTGCGGTACCCCGACGAAGTCTACCTCGCGCATGTGGACTCGATGGTGACTCGGGCTGCACGCGGCGCCGCGCTGGCCACCGGGACGCAGGTGACCCTCGATCGTTATGGGGAGTACCGCGACGGCATTACCCTGGGCACGCTCGAAGAGCTGACGTTCGCGTACGCGAAGAAGCTGGGAGCGCCGAAGCTCAACGAGGAGCGCGACCGTCCAGCGGGATACGAGGAGACGGGCTATCTCTCGCGCGACGTGCCGGGCGTCGGGGTGAGCGTGGCAAGCTCGAACAGTGCCAACCACACCTACGAGA
>DATMBT010000149.1:0-4797 GCA_035559475.1 Gemmatimonadaceae bacterium | reverse complement strand
GATGTCCACACCGCCGGTGTCCGCACGCTCGAGGGCGCGGGCGTGGGTGACGCTGAAGACAGCGTGCTTGTTCTCTACCGCGGTCGGGTCCAGGTGCAGCCGCACAAGTACACCGGGCCCGAGGGGCATTACCTGGTCGTTACCCACCCGCGGGACACGTCATTCCTGATCATCTTCGAGACAGATGGGCGACGCGTCACGCGCTTCCGGGCGGGGCGGAAACCAGCGGTGGAATACGTCGAGGGTTGCGCCTAACGTCGCGCCTGGTCATTCCGGGCTCCAGTCGCGGGCAGTACGTTCCGGCCTGGCACCGGGGCAACCACAGGGAGCGATACATGGAACTGGGCAACTTTTCCATCAGCCTGTCCGTCAAGGACATCGAAGCGTCAAAGGCGTTCTACGAGAAGTTCGGGTTCAGGAGCTTCATGGGGAATGCTCTGCAGAAGTGGCTGATCATGAAAAACGGCGAGCATGTGATCGGCCTCTTCCAGAGCATGTTCGAGAGGAACATGCTGACGTTCAACCCGGGCTGGGACAGCAACGGGAAAGCGCTGGCGTCGTTCACGGACGTGCGTGAACTCCAGCGCCAGCTCAAGGCGCAAGGCGTCATGCTGATGAGCGAGGCGGATGAAAACACAACGGGCCCGGCGAGCTTCATGGCAGTGGATCCGGACGGCAATCCGATTCTCGTCGATCAACACGTCTGAGCTGCGCCGACCGCCTTGCTGGGCTCGTTAGGGCTGCGTTCCTGTGCAGGAGCTCGCCACCGCACCGTTCTCGTGCGGTTGCGTTGCCGCCGGTGCATCAGCACTATGGGCGTGACCCTCGACAGGAGTCTTCCATGCTGCACCTGCGTGGTTGGTGTCCCAGTGTCGTTGTGCTCGCCGCCGTACTGAGTCTCACTTCCGCGCGCGCGTCAGCCCAGGGCGGTCGCATCAGTGGTGTGATAAGGGATGCGCAAGGCGCTCCGATGACGGCCGCGAGAGTGACTGCGACGCACCGCGCTACTGGCGCCGCGCGAACCGCGACCTCTTCGGCCGAGGGAGCGTACACGATTCCCAACCTCCCGAATGGCACGTACAACGTCACGGCGTCGCTGATCGGGTTCCGTCGCGCCTTACGCAATGATGTGCAGGTGTCGGGCGGCGAGACGAGAGTGGACTTCGCGCTGGAAATCCAGCCGCTGCAGGCGATCACGGTCACCGCACAGCTGCGTGAAGAGGAGCTTGCCGACGTTCCGTTCTCGATTGCGGCGCCGACCGCTGAAGTGATGCGTTCGCGTGGTGTCGATAACATCGAGACCCTCGCGGCGAACATGGCCGGTTTCAGCGTGCAGAACCTCGGCCCTGGCCAGAGCCAGGTAGCCATGCGCGGCGCGTCGGCGGGCCAGATCGCACGTGACCAACCCGGCGTGAAGGAGCAGGTCGGCGCGTACCTCGACGACGTGCCGATTTCGCTCTCGCTTTTCACGCCCGACATGGACCTGTTCGACATCACGCGCGTCGAAGTCCTGCGCGGCCCGCAAGGAACGCTGTTCGGGTCCGGCTCGCTCTCCGGGACGGTGCGGTACATCGCGAACCAGCCCGTGCTCGGTGTGAACAGCGTTTTTGGCGAGGTCGGTGGCAGCACGATCAACGGCGGCACCGCGGGCGGTAACCTGAAGCTCGGCGTGAACCTGCCGTTAGGCGACAAGGCGGCGGCCCGGGTCGCGGGCTGGTACAACTACCTCCCCGGCTGGATGGACGCGGTGCAGCCCGACCTGAGCGTGGACGACAACGTGAACACCGGCACGCGGACCGGCGTGCGGGCCGCGGTGCGGTGGGAGCCGAGCGACAAGTTCAGCATCACGCCGCGCATCGTCTACCAGCGCGTGGACACCGATGGCTGGAACCGCATCGACGACTTCAACATCCTGGCCAACCCCTTCACGACCACGCGTCCCGCGGTCACGCTGGGCGAACGCCAGCTCTTCACGCAGATCAAGGAGCCGTTCACCGACGACTATTTCCTGGGCGACGCGCGGATCCGCTACAACTTCGGGAGCGTGGACCTGACCTCGATCACCTCGTTCAGCACCAGGGATATCCTCGTCGTGCGCGATGCCACGGCCCTTACCGCCAGCATCACCGGCGGCTCCATCGGCGAGCCGGAGAGCGTCTACACACTGGACGCCCCGCTCGACGACGCCACGAACGTCAATGGATTCACGCAGGAGATCCGGCTCGCCGGAGGTGCCGGAGGCGCGAACCGCCTGCGGTGGGTGGTGGGCGGCTTCTACACGGACAATCACCGCGATTACGGCCAGAGCCTGATCGTGAGCGGGTACCAGGCCGCCACAGGAACCCCGACGGTCGGCCTCCGGGCGCAGCAGGACGAGCTCTTTTTCTCCGACCTTTCGTACAGCTTCAGCCAGTTCGCGGTGTTCGGGGAGGGAACATACGCGTTAGGCGACAAGCTCGACCTGACCGCCGGGCTGAGGTACTACAACTTCAGCGAGGACCGCGACCAGGTGTTCGACGGCATCTTTGCCCACGACAACACCGGCACCGCGGTGGTGTCGCAACCAGGGTCCATTGAAGCGGACGGGATCGCGCCGCGGTTCATCGCCAGCTATCGCGCGTCGGATGCGCTGACGGTGAACGCGCAGGTCTCGAAGGGATTCCGCCTTGGCGGGATCAACGATCCCCTCAACGTGCCGCTCTGCACGGCGGCGGACCTGGCGACGTTCAGTGGCCGCGACGCCTGGGTGGACGAATCGGCATGGAACTACGAGATCGGGACGAAGTCCACGGTCATGGATGGCAAGGGCTCCCTCAACCTGTCCCTGTTCACCATGGACATCCGCGACCTGCAGTTGACTGTGACCGCCGGTTCATGCTCGTCCAGGCTGGTGTTCAACGTCCCGAAGGCACGGAGCACGGGCCTCGAGGTCGAGTTTGCGGCGACACCCAGCGAGCGATTCGACTTTGCCGTCTCGGCGAGCTTCAACAACGCCGAGCTGCGGTCCACGCTCACCACCACGGATACAGCGGGAGTGGTCAGCGTGATTCCCGGCGCCGAGGAGGGTAACCGGCTGCCGAGCGTGCCCAAGGTGCAGGGGGCTGCGGCCGCGACGTTCAAGTGGCCACAGCAGCAACCGGGATCGAACATCTATCTCACCGGGACCTACAACTATGTCGGCACGCGGTACACGGTGATCGAGGACCTCGCGCCAACTGCCGGGACCGTGAACCTGAACTCGTTCGCACCAAACTCGATCGGCGGGCCCTTTACGCAGTCCACGTTCACGTACGATCCCGAGATGCCGGCGTACAGCCTCCTCAACCTTCGCGTGGGGTGGCAGCGCGCGACCTGGGACGTTGCCTTCTTTGCCAACAACCTCACCGACGAGCGGGCGCTGCTCGCGCTCGACCGGGAGAGGGGGACACGCGCACGTGTCGGCTACCTGACGAACCAGCCGCGCACGTTCGGCATCTCCCTCGCATTCCAACGCTGAGTCGATGGCCGACGGCCTGTCACGCCGCGCATTTGTCGGCGCGGTCGTGACCGCGCCGGCGGCTGGTTGGCTGGGGATCCCGGCGATGCAGGAACCTGGTGTGACGTCTGTGCGCGGTTCAGCGGACCATGTGGTGGTGGTAGGCGCGGGCGCATTCGGGGGGTGGACCGCGCTCGCGCTCCTGCGTGCGGGAATGCGCGTCACCCTTATCGACGCGTGGGGGGCAGGGAATTCGCGCGCGTCGTCAGGCGGCGAGACGCGCGTCATCCGCGCGGTATACAACGGCGTCGCGCTCTACAGCGAGATGGTCGCGCGCGCGTTCGTACTCTGGCGTGAAGCCGAGCAGCAGTGGAAACAGCAGGTGTTGTATCGCACCGGTGCGTTGTGGCTGTGCGAAGCAGACGACAGTTACGTGCAAAACTCCCTCGCGCCCGTAAAAGCTGCCGGGCTTTCCGTTGACCAGCTCTCGCCTGAGGAGGCCGCGCGTCGCTATCCACAGGTGAGTTTTCGTGGCGTGCGCTCGGTCTACTTCGAACCCGAAGCGGGCTACCTCACCGCGCGAGTCGCGTGCGAACTGGTGCGCGAGACGTTCGTTCGAGAGGGAGGCACGTACCGACAGGCCGGTGTGCAGCCGGTTGGAACCGGGCCGTCGCGCCTGGCGCGTGTGGCGCTGTCGGATGGAAGCTCCATGGAAGCGGATCGCTTTGTATTCGCGTGTGGTCCATGGATGTCGCACGTGTTTCCGGACGTCATCGGCAGGCGGATCGTGGCCACACGCCAGGAAGTGTTCTTCTTCGGACCTCCCCCGGGCGACCCGCGCTTCGATTTCGGGCAACTGCCAGTCTGGGTGCACATCGGCTCGAGACTCGTCTACGGCGTGCCGGGTCATGAACGCCGGGGGGTAAAGGTGGCGGACGACACGGCGGGCGAGGAGGTCGACCCCACGACGATGGAGCGGACACCGAGTGCGGCCGGAGTGGCGCGGGCTCGCGAGATCGTGCGTGAGCGATTTCCCGCCCTGGCGAACGCTCCGCTCGTGGAGGCCCGCGTCTGTCAGTATGAGGCCTCGAGTGATGGCCACTTCCTCGTCGATCGGCACCCGCAGCTCGACAACGTGTGGCTGGTGGGTGGAGGCTCCGGTCACGGGTTCAAGATGGGACCAGCGTTAGGCGAGCACGCGGCGAGGCTCGTCCAGGGAGCAAGCCCCGGGCACCCGATGTTTGCGTACGCGCGCCTCCGTCCTCGCCCGGCCGGCCAGCCGCGTTAGGCGGTGCACCACCCAGGGCTCAGGAAGAGCGTGA
>DATMBT010000148.1:0-7619 GCA_035559475.1 Gemmatimonadaceae bacterium | reverse complement strand
GACGGCTGCTCCCGCTGCGTGAGCTCGTGGCGGATCATCGCCAGCCATCCATGGCTATCGGCCGGCACGGCGGCCGGATCCTGGCGCACGCGTTCCACCGCCGCCCGCACGGCGTCAGCGACCAGCGTGCGCGGCGCATGCTCGGCGAGCCCCTGGACTTCCGGCATCGCCATGAGGGTACCGACCGCCGGCAGCGACCGCCTGGCGTCACTCACGCGTTAGGCGTCCGGTGTCGGGACGAACCCTGCCGGTGTCGGGCTTCACGACGGGTCGTGGCGTTGTGAACACGCGTTGCGATGTCCGTGTCGCGCCGGTCACGCTCCTCAGGCCACGTGCCTCGATGCGGAATGCGGCGCCGGCGGGCAGTGGCCGCGCGAACTTCATGTAGACCGCCTGGACCGGGATCCGTGCCGTGGGCCTCGAGATGATGCGGCTCGACGTGTCACGCGGCGCCGCGGGCGGTGGTGCGGTCGTCGCGGCTCCGGGACGCCGGCCTGTGGGCCGCGTGGGTGGTGCCGGTTGCGCGGCCATCGGTGCCCTTTCGCCGGCCGCAGCGCGCGCCGAGTCGAGTTGTCGCGTCGAGTCAGCGATGGACGCCCTTCGTACGGAATCCTGGATGGCCTTCGTGCGGACCGAGTCTGCGATCTGCCGGTCCAGTTCCGCCTGGGTCAGTACGGAAGCAAACGGAACGTCGGAACTGTCCGCGGCCTTGAGCGAGAACATGGCCGCCGTTGGCGTAAAGAGCGTGTCGAGCGGTCGGTCCAGCGTCAGTCGCAGCGTCAGGCTGTCGCGGAGTTCCGCCGTCACGAGGCCGGGCCCCACGGTATCGCGCACGGTGGCGAGCATCTCGCGCCGCAGTGAGTCCGCGAGCGTCACCGTGCTGGTGTCGAACAGTTCGCGCTCGTCATGCTGGCCATCGCGATCAGCGTCGATGTAGGCCTTGAGCAGGAATTGCCCCGGCGGCATGTGCGTCAACGCAAACGCGCCTGACGAGTCGGCCGTGGTCCTGTAGCGAGCGCTGTCGGGCAGGGTGATCGCTTCGACGACCGAGTTCGGCGCGGGTCGCGCGGCGACCCAGTCGAAGGCCCGTCCGGTAATGCGACCGCTGGCCAGCGATGACCCGGTCGAAAACACCAGCGTCAGGCCGGACGAGTCGGCGTTGTTGTCGAGGTCCACCAGTCCGGGTAACATGCGAACCGAATACGTCGTGTTCGGCCGCAAGCCACCGCGCGGCGTGATTTCGACTCGCGTGCGCCGCCACGATATCGCGCTCGGCCCCTGGCTGGGCGACACGATGAAAAGTTCGGCGAGTCCGGGCACACCGCGCGGACGTTCACTGACGACTTCGTCGAACTGGAACGAGATGCTCCCGTCCCGCACGTTGAGCGCGTTCGTATCCGGCGTCACCCGAACCAGTCGAGGTGGTTGCGTGTCCGGTGGCCCGCCGGGAGGCATGCCAGCCTGCGCGCACCCCGCGAGCGTCAGGAGCGCAATCAGCCGCCGCACAGGGATCGCACCTTGTCCGCCAGCAGGTTCCGTCGCGACGACCACTCGCCTTCCTTCTGGCGCTCGGCTTCGACCACATCCGGTTTCGCGCGCGACAGGAAGTTCTCGTTACCCAGTCGCCCGCGCAACGAGTCGAGTTGCTTGTCCAGCGAGGCCAGTTCGGTCTTGAGGCGTGAGCACTCGCGCTCGAGGTCCACGACGCCCGCGAGTGATAACACCACCTGAGTTCCATCGCCCGTGACGGCGTGCGCCGCTGATTCCGCCGGGGGCGAGGATGCGACCGTGACTTCGGCGCGCGCGAGGCGCCCGATCATCGCCGACTCGTCGGTAATGACCGAGGACGACGCTGCCGACGGCAGCAACGTGCAGGTCACAGCTTTCCCGGGTGGGATGGAGTAGTCGGCGCGGAGCCGGCGGATCGCATTCACCACCTCGATCACGACGTCGAATTCCGTCGCGTTTCCGGGTATCGGTCGCAACGTTGGCCAGCTCGCGATCGCGAGCGCAGTGCCATCGTGGCGCGGCAGGCGCTGCCACAATGCGTCGGTGACAAATGGAACGATCGGCTGCAGCAGCCGGAGCACCTGGTCGAACGCGTGCACCAGGACCGCGCGCGCGACTTCACGATCCTCACCGGGTGACGAAAGGCGTCCCTTCACCGACTCGAGATACCAGTCGGCCAGCTCGCTCCACGCAAAGTTCCGCGCCGACTCGATGTATTCGTTGAGCCGCAAGCCCGCATAACGCTCGCTATCGCTCCACGTCGCGACCGTGGGTCGGGCAGGGCCAAGGGCCTGGTCGCAGGCGCGGATGGCGTCGTTCAGCCGGCCCAGGATCCAGCGGTCTGCTCTCGTCAGGCGGGCCGCGCCAATTTCGTCCAGGGACGCGACCGGCTCGGCGCCCACGTTTGTCAGCAGGAAGCGACCGATGTTCCAGAGCTTCGTGACGAAGTTGCGTCCTGGCGCAAATGACCGCTCGAGGTCATTCGGGTCGAGGATGGTGTCGGCGCCAAGGCCCATCCCGGCGATCACCGTGTAGCGCAGCGCATCGGCCCCATAGTCGCGCACGACATCGAGCGGATCGATGCCGTTGCCCAGCGACTTGGACATCTTCATGTGATTGGTGTCCCGCACCGTGCCGTGCAGGTACACCGTGCGGAACGGCGCGTCGCCGCGGAACGCGTACCCCATCATGATCATGCGCGCCACCCAGAAGAACAGGATCTCCGGGGCGGTGATGAGCGTATCCGTCGGATAAAAGGCGCGGAGGTCATCGGTTTCTTCCGGCCAGCCGAGCGTGCTGAGTGGCCATAAGCCTGACGAGAACCACGTGTCCAGCACGTCTTCGTCCTGGCGCACCGGTCCCGAACAGGCGGGACAGCGTTCGAGGTCCTCGCGACTGGCGCTCACGCGTCCGCAGCCGTCGCAATACCAGACCGGTATGCGATGCCCCCACCAGAGCTGGCGCGAGATATTCCAGTCGCGAATGCCCTCGAGCCAGTTGATGTACACCGCTTCCCAGCGGTCGGGCAGGATCCGGATCGTGCCGTCACGAACGGCCTTGAGCGCCGGCTCCGCGAGTGGCTTCATCTTCACGAACCACTGCTCTGATAACCGCGGCTCCACCACGGTGTCGCAGCGGTAGCAACGCCGGATCGAGTGACGGTGGTTCTCCACTTTCACCAGGAAGCCGCCTTCCTTCAGCAGCTCGACGATCTTCTCGCGGGCCGCGAAGCGATCGAGCCCGCGAACGCTGTCGGGCACGCGTCCCGCAGCGTCCATGACTTCGTGCACGAACCCGCTCTCATCGATCACAATCGGCATCGCCAGCTGGTGGCGCTGCGCGACCTCGAAGTCGTTGGCGTCGTGCGCTGGCGTGATCTTTACCGCGCCGGTCCCGAACGTCGGGTCGGAGTATTCGTCCGCGACGATCGGGATCTCGATGTTCGCGAGCGGGAGCATCACCGTGCGGCCCACGAGGTCCTGGTACCGCTCATCTGACGGGTTCACTGCCACGGCGACGTCGGCGAGCATCGTCTCGGGTCGCGTGGTCGCCACCACGATCCTGCCGCCGCCCCCCGCGTCACGCGCATTCACCGACGTAAGCGGATACGCGATGTGGTACAGCTTCCCGTCGGTCTCGTGATGCTCAGCTTCTTCATCCGAGAGCGACGTCAGGCATCTCGGGCACCAGTGGATGACGCGATGTCCGCGGTAGATCAGCCCGCGCTCGAACAGGCGCACGAACGCCTCCCGAACGGCGCGCGACAGAATGGGGGACAACGTGTACGCCGTACGCGACCAGTCGGCCGACGCACCAATCGCCTTCAACTGCTGCAGGATCACGCCGCCCGTTTCAGCGACGAATTGTTCCGTGCGATGCACAAACTCGACACGTCCGACGTCGTGACGTGTCTTGCCTTCCTTCGCCAGCATCTTCTCCACCACGTTCTGTGTGGCGATGCCCGCGTGGTCCGTGCCCGGGAGCCAGAGCGCCTCGTCGCCACTCATGCGGCGCCACCTGACGATCACGTCCTGCACGGTGTTGTTGAGGCCATGGCCCATGTGCAGCACGGCGGTCACATTCGGCGGCGGCATGACGATGACGTACGGCCAACGCGGGCCGCCGGCCCGATTCGAATGTGCCGGGTGCGCCGTGAAAAGTCCTTCGTCCAGCCACCGCGCGTAGGCCGCCTCCTCCACGGAAGACGGCTCGTATTGCGATGGGATCTCGCCCGGGTGTGACATAGTCAATGAAGATAGCGAGGAAGCAGCCGGGTGCGTCCCGGCTGGAGACCTGAGGCTCGATGTTCGAGGAGACTGGCCTGGCGAACGGCGCAAGGCCGTCACCGGAACGCTTCAGCGTTTACTACTACGCCGGGGGCCCCAGGTCAGGTGCGTCGACCGGGTCACGTGCGACGCTGGCGGTATCAATGTTTCCGCCGGTGCGTACGACGAGGCGATTCAGCACCATGCTCACACCGGGAAGGCTGCGGACCAGTGCTGAAGCACGGGCGACTTCGTCCAACGCGTGCACGGCGCCGGTGAGCTCAACGACGCCTTCACCGACAACGGCGATTTCGACGGCACGGGCGCGAAGCACAGGCTCATTGCTCAACGCGCGCAGGACGCGCTCTTCGAGCTTTCGCGACAGGTCATCGGCGCGCTTTGAAGTTGCAGGAGCGCCGTTGTCGCGCGTGACGGCCGCGAGGTCATCCTCGAGCTCATCTTCGTCGAGGTCATCTTCGTCGAGGTCATCGAGGGGCTCTTCCTCGTCATCCTCGTCGTCCCCCCAGCCGCGGGACTCCGCGGACCCCTCGGATTCGAGTTCGTCGTCGTCGAACTCGTCGAATTCCTCGTCATCGAGGTCGTCGTCTTCGAGGTCGTCGTCCTCCAGGTCCTCGACATCGGCGACGTCGGAACTCAGGCGCGCCCGGTCGGCCGCCGAAAGCCCCTCGTCATTCCAGACGTCGCGGAGGTCGCCCAGCCGGCCCCGCATGTCCGAGAGGAACGCGTCCATGCTGCGGTACCGGCGTCCCAGATACAATCCCGCCGCTGCTCCCGCAACCGCTCCGGCGGCCATGAGCAACAGGGTGGGACGTTCCTCCTCGCGAACGGTTCGCACGTTACGTCGGCGCATTCGATCAGGTGGCGTAGGGTCCTGTCGTACGATAACTTGGGCTTCGTGGAATTGCGAACCGATGACGGCCGAGCCGCTCCCTCGCGTGCTGGCCGTTTTCTTGTCTGGGCGATCCTTGTGCTCGTGCTCGTTGTCGGCGTGGCAGCTGCGCTGATATACGCGCCGCGCCTGACGCCGCTTCTCGACTCGATTCCGTAGACGACAGACGATATGGCGAACGACGTGACACCGGCCGAGGAACTACTCACCCTCTCGCTGCCGGATGGTTCCGAACGCCGCGTGCCCGCCGGCACGCTCGCTCGCGACGTAGTGGGATCCATCGGTCCTCGACTCCTGCGCGACGCGATCGCGGTGAAACTGGACGACGTGGTCCAGGACCTGATGACACCGCTACGTCGCAACGCTGCGTTTCGCGTGTTGACCCAGAAGGATCGGGAATCGCTCGACGTGTTGCGGCACTCGGGAGCGCATATCCTCGCCACGGCCGTGCGCCGGCTGCGGCCTGACGCGCATATCGGATTCGGGCCGGCGATCGAAGACGGGTTCTATTACGACTTCGAAGTGGACAAGCCGTTCACGCCTGACGATCTGGCCGCGTTCGAGGAAGAGATGCGCAAGGTCGTGGCGGAGAAGTTCCCGTTCACGCGTGAGGAGATCGATCGGGGTGAGGCTCGGCGTCGCTTTGCGGAGGATCCGCTGAAGCTCGAACGCATCGCGGACCTCGGTGCCGATGAGATCATCTCGACATACACGGACGGGCCGTTCATCGACCTGTGCCGCGGCCCTCACGTGCCCGACACGTCGTACCTGAAGCACTTCAAGCTGCTCCACACGGCGGGCGCGTATTGGCGCGGTGACGAACGGCGCCAGATGCTGCAGCGCATCTACGCCACCGCCTTCTGGACGAAGGAAGACCTCGAGGCGTACCTGCACCGCATCGAGGAAGCGAAGCGTCGCGATCACCGTGTGCTTGGGAAGGCGCTCGACCTCTTCTTCTTTCACCAGGTATCGCCCGGGTCCGCGTTCTGGACCGAGCGCGGCACGATCATCTACAACGAGATCGTTGCCTTCATTCGCGAACGCCAGGCGGAAGACTTCATCGAGGTGAAGACGCCGCTGCTGTTCGGGAAGGCGTTGTGGGAGCAGTCCGGGCACTGGGGGAAGTACCGCGAGAACATGTTCCTCGTGCACAACAACGAGACGGGCGAGCAGGACATGTCGCTCAAGCCGATGAATTGCCCGTCGCACTACATCCTGTACCTCTCGAAGAAACACTCGTACCGCGAGCTGCCGCGACGCCTCGTCACGTTCGACGTGCTGCACCGGAACGAAGTGACCGGTGCGCTCTCGGGGCTCACCCGCGTCAGGCAGTTCTCGCAGGACGACTGCCACGTCTTCCTGACCGAGAACCAGATCGCCGGGGAGGTGCACTTCCTCATGCGATTCATCCTCGGCTACTACGAGGCGTTTGGGCTGCAGGCACACGTCCGCTTTGCGACACGACCGCCGGTACGCATTGGTTCCGACGAACAGTGGGATCGCGCCGAAGCGCGCCTGCGCGAGGCGCTCGAATCGACCGGGATGCCCTATGAATTGAAGGAGGGCGACGGCGCGTTCTACGGGCCGAAGATCGACTTCGACGTCACGGACTCGCTGGGTCGGGCGTGGCAGTTAGGCACCATCCAGCTCGACTACGAAGCGCCGGAGCGATTCGACTTGCAGTATGTCGGCGAGGACAACACCCTGCATCGGCCGGTGGTCATTCATCGCGCGGTCAGCGGCTCCCTGGAACGCTTCGTCGCCATTCTCGTTGAGCATTTCGCGGGCGCGTTCCCGGTTTGGCTGGCGCCGGAGCAGGTGCGGGTGCTGCCGATTTCCGACGACCTGGCGCCGCAGGCACGTGAGGCCGTGGCTCGGATGAAGGCGGCTGGCATTCGCGCCGTCCTCGATACGCACGACACGTTGAACTACCGTATTCGTGAAGCAGAACTGATGAAGGTCCCGTATATGGCGGTGGTGGGGCGTCGTGAAGCCGAAGCCGGAACGCTAGCGGTGAGGGCGAGGGGTGCGGGGAAGAAGCAGGACATTCTCCCAGTCGCGGAGTTCATTGAACGTGTGAAAGGCGAGATTGCGGCGAGATCGTTGGCCCCGTGAATCGTGAATCGTGAATCGTGAATCGTGAATCATGAATCGGGAATCGGGAATCGAGGTTTACTGATCTCTGACGCCTTCCCTGGAGCCTGAAGCCTGAAGCCTGAACCCCACGCAGGAACACAACTCTCGGGCTACGGCCGCTGTCCAAGACTCGTGACTCAATTCGGGATCCTGAGAATGCGCAGATCACTGATTCTTCTTGCCGCGACGGGATGTGTCGCGCCCCTCAAGCTCGCGAAAGATGACTCACCGGTCGTTCTCTCGCGGCAGCTGATCACGGCGCCAGATCCTTCCGTGCGCGGATCGCACACGGTGCGAAC
>DATMBT010000147.1:0-3043 GCA_035559475.1 Gemmatimonadaceae bacterium | reverse complement strand
CGGAGCGAATACATGTCCACGCCAGTCGAGACGCCTGATGAGAACTCGCCCTTGAGCAGGTGGGGAATGCCGCAGGCGAACTCCACGACCTCGATGCCGCGTTGCAGCTCCCCCCGGGCGTCGGAAAGGACCTTTCCGTGTTCACTGGCAATGATGCCGGCGAGTTCGGTGGCGTTGGACTCCAGCAGCTCACGGAAGCGGAACATCACGCGAGCGCGCTTGAGCGGCGACCACGACGACCACTCGGCGAACGCGCGCTCGCCTGACGAGACGGCGTCGTTGACATCACTGCCCGACGCGAACGCTACGCGACCGGCGATCCGACCCGTCGTGGCATTGTAAACGGGTCCGCTTCGGTCCTGCCGACCGCGGCGTTCTCCGTGGATGTAATGAAGAATGGACGCCGCGTCTTGAGCGCTTTCGTCAGTCCGATCGCGAGTGCTCGACGACGCGACGGACACTGGGCTTACTGCCATCAGGTCTCCGCGTGGCGTTGAGCTCCAACTTACCTTCGCTGACGCAGGGCCGCATTACGCGCATCCTCGGCGGCATTGGCGGCCGCTGCCGCCTCCTGGAGGAGGCGCACGATCGGGGGTGTCCAGGGCTGTGCGTGTCCATCGACGACTGCCTGTGCCTGTACGCCGACCGGCGTGTGCGCATAGAGACGCTGGAAAACGACGAGCGACGCGAGGTAAGTCCCCATCGCCGACGGGTGAAAGTTGTCCGGTCCATACAGCGGCAACGTCGAATCTCGCGCCCACGCGTTCTCCCAGGCTTCACCCGCGGGTGCAAACAAGCCACCAATCGAATCCGCGGCAGCACGATATGCGTCTGAGACGTTCGCAAAGTCGAACTTGCGCTCGCGGGTGGGCCAGACCCCGTACATCACGGGCTGCGCGCCGTTCTGCTCGATCAGCTCATCAAACACGACCGCCCACGTGATCAGGTAGGCGCGGCTCTCGGCCAGTGCGGAAGGGCCTTGCTGCATCACGACGAAATCCCACTTCTGGTCTTCCAGGGCAGTCACGGCCTCACGGAAGTCCCAGTGGTCCTCCAGCGCAAAATTCGGGTACGCGATGGTGACGCAGTAGCACTGAGGGAGACCCGCCGACTGCGCGAGCTGCGCGACAGTGCGTGGCAGGTCGTTTTGGTACGTCAGGCTGTTGCCGATGAACAGCACCTTGACCGAACCCTCCGGCGCGTCGGGAGCCGTGCCTAACGAGCACGCGAGGAGCGCAATGGCGGGAGCGGTACGGAGGAAGGCCTTCATCGGATCGGGAATCGGGAATCGGGATCGTGACTCGGCTGTAGGCCAAGCTATTAGTGTCGCTAACTGGTGCACGAACAATGTGCTGAAGGGCACACGAGACATGTTCGACCGACGGAAAACCTGCCGCTCCCCTGACCCTGAATAAACACCGAAATCCGTCCGTCGGCAGGCCCCAAAAATCGCATTGGATCGGAGTGCCTCAAAATCCAACAGGACAATGACTTACGGCATCGATTCATGATTGATTCAAACCGCTCGACCCGCTAGATTCTGGGGGCCGCGCGACGGCCGCTTTCAGCCCCTCCCCAGAGACCCACCGCATCACATCATGACGGCACCAAATCAGCGCGAGCGGATCCTTCCGCGGCTCATCGACGAGGAAGTGAAAGAGTCGTTCATCAACTACTCGATGAGCGTCATCGTCGCCCGTGCACTGCCCGACGTGCGCGACGGACTCAAGCCGGTGCACCGGCGGATCCTGTATGCCATGAACGACCTCGGACTCGTTCCAGGTCGTCCCTACAAGAAATCGGCGACGGTCGTCGGCGACGTCCTCGGCAAGTACCACCCGCACGGCGACTCGGCGGTTTACGACGCGCTGGTGCGCATGGTGCAGGACTTCTCGCTGCGCTATCCGCTCATCGATGGCCAGGGGAACTTCGGGTCACCCGACGGCGATGGCGCGGCCGCGTATCGGTACACCGAAGCGAAGCTGATGCCGATGGCGATGGAGTTGCTCGCGGACATCGACAAGAACACGGTCGATTTCGCGCCCAACTTCGACGATCACCTCACCGAGCCGAAGGTGATGCCGGCGGCGTTCCCGAACCTGCTGGTCAACGGTTCGTCAGGCATCGCGGTCGGCATGGCGACCAACATTCCGCCGCACAACCTGCGCGAAATCGTCGCCGCCACGCTGGCGCTCATCGACAATCCGGAAACCACGATCGTGGAGCTGGCCAAGCTGGTGAAGGGGCCGGACTTCCCGACCGGCGGGTTCATCTACGGTCGCGCCGGAATCAAGGACTACCAGGAGACGGGACGCGGCAAGATCGTCATGCGCGCCCGCGCCGTGATCGAGGAGAAGGAGTCCACCGGACGGTCGCAGATCGTGGTCACCGAAGTCCCGTACCAGGTGAATCGCGCTGAGCTGGTGAAGAGCATTTCGGAGCTCGTTCGCGAAAAGAAGCTCGAAGGCATCAGCGACCTGCGCGACGAGTCGAGCGACACGACCCGCATCGTGATCGAGCTCAAGCGCGACGCCATCCCGCGCGTGGTCCTCAACCAGCTCTACAAGCACACGACGATGCAGTCGTCGTTCGGCGTGATCATGCTGGCGCTCGTGCCCGATGTGCGCACGCGCCAGCTGGTGCCGAAGGTCATGGGTCTCCGGGAAGCGCTGGAGCACTACATCCTGCACCGTCACGAGGTCATCGTCAGGCGGGCGCAGTTCGAGATCGACAAGGCACTCGAGCGGGAGCACATCCTCGAGGGGCTCAAGATCGCCGTCGACAACATCGACGAGGTGATCAAGATCATCCGGAAGGCGGACAACCCGGAGACGGCGAGCACGCAGCTGCAGAAGCGCTTCAAGCTCTCCGAGCGCCAGGCCGAAGCGATCCTCAACATGCGGCTGGCGCGCCTCACCGCGCTGGAGACCGTCAAGCTGGAAGAGGAGCTCAAGGAGGTGCGGGGCACGATCAAGGAGTTGCGCGCCCTCCTGGAGTCCAGGCCAAAGCGCATGGCGCTCATGAAGTCGGAGTTGACCCGCGT
>DATMBT010000146.1:0-2424 GCA_035559475.1 Gemmatimonadaceae bacterium | reverse complement strand
ACGCTGGACGGCATCATGTCCGACCTGCCGTTCCTGGCCGCGATCTGCGGCGTCATCGTAGCGGCTGACGAAGACGGACCGCTGAGCCGGCGCCGTCTCGTCGTGATGGCCGTCGCCGGCGCGCTCGCCTTTTCGTTCCGCATGGCGGCGCTCCCGCTCCTGCCGGCGATGATGCTCATGATCCTGGGTCGGCCGCGCCGGGAGTGGAAAGGACTGTCACTCGTAGGTCTCGTGTGGATGGTGGCGGCGGCGCTGTCGATGTTCGCGGTTCCAGCCGCGAGCGCGCTGGGAGGGGAAACGTCGCGCGACTGGTCGAAGATCGTTCACGACATGCGCCTCAACCTTGTCGCCATTCGCTTCGGCTTCCTCGACACCACGCTGTATCCGTTTGGATCGAACCTCGGGAACGACGTCTGGCACGGAGTCGCAGCACTTCTCGCCATGGTGGGCCTCTGGCAGGTGCGTCGAACCGGGCTGCGGCGGTTTGCCTGGCAGTTCGCTTTTTCCTGCCTCGTTATGCTCATACTGCTTCCCACGAGGTCGAGTCGGTATTGGTGGCCGATGGTACCGCTGCAGTCGCTGCTGATCGTCGGCGGATTTGCTTCCGTGCTTCGGGCAGTACGGGTCCGGGCGATACCGCAATGGACGCCAACCTTTCTGGTCGCCGTGCTCTTCGCATTTGCGTCGCGTCGTGCCGTCCCTGAACCAGCAGTACCGTTCGCCAAGCGCGAGGACGTCGCGGCAGTGATCGCGGCACTGCATGAGGCCTCTCCGGAAGAGTATCCGCGCGTCGCCATATACAGCCCGAGGCTCCTGACGTGGCACACGCGAATTCCGGCGATGGGTCAGTTCGAAGCGACTCCCGATCAGGTTCTCGCGGAGCTGCGTGACAAACGGATCGCGTTTCTCGTGCGTGGCTCGCTCGGGGAGTTCCCGATAATTGACGCTGCAGTAGACCTCGCTGTGGCGAAGCGCCCGGACGGCTACCAGCGGCTCGGCACGTATGGCGGGCTCACACTGTTCCGCGTCATTCCCTGACACGCCCTCGGCATTGGACGTTGGTCTGATGTGTCTGGCGGAGGATGCAGGCTGAAGTTTGTTTCGATTGCGCGCGCTGTAGCAGTGCAGCATCGAGGCGAGGCGGCCTGGCTCAGGAAAATCCCGCGCAATGCTTCGTTAGGTGTCACCGGGACTTGGATGTCGCGACAAAATGCCGCACCAGCCCCTTGGCACCCTTATTGCCTTTTGTTGCAAACTGCAATGAGAGCGTCCACAGCAGTGAGTGCGGCCTCAAGAGTTGCCGAGGTGGTGGCGGGGGATCCAGGTGCGGCGCGTTCACGGAACGTGCTGGGCATTACGCTGGAGGAGTACTTCCACGTCGGTGCTTTTCGCGACCTGATTGCCCGGGGCCGCTGGTATCGCTTTGAACCGCGCCTTGAGGCTGCTACCGATCGCGCGTTGGAGTTGCTCGGAGCGACATCGACGCGAGCCACGTTTTTCGCACACGGCTGGGTCGCGGAGCGGTATCCGCAACTGCTGCGACGCGTCGTCGAGCACGGGCACGAAATTGCGAACTCGGGCTACGCACACCGCGGTCTGCGCGAGTTATCCGCCGGTGCACTGGTGGACGAATTCGCACGAAGTCGCGAGCTGCTCGAGTCTGCCGCCGGTGTTCGCGTTCGCGGTACGCGCGTTCCCGACTGGATCAGCACGCGTGACCTCGGGTTGCTCGCAAAGCTCGCCGACGCCGGCTACGACTATGACGCTTCACTCCTGCAAGTCGGTTATGCGGCAGGTCACGAGCACCTGGAACCCTTCGCGTTACAACTCGGACAGCGCACCCTGTGGGAGTTCCCCGTACCAACAACGTCCATTGGGGGATTCCGGGTCCCGATCGGCGGCGGTAACTGGTTCCGGCAGTTGCCGCCGACGGTCGTCCGGCGCGCGGTCACCTCGTGGATGAGGTCTCACCGCGCACCCTTCTCGATGTACTTCCAGGCCTGGGAGCTTGATCCGGCGCAGCCGCGCATCACGGCGGCGTCATGGCTCACTCGCGTCAGGCACTACCGGAACCTCGAACGCATGACGGACCTGGTGCGCGAGTTCCTGGTGGCGTCGCCGTTTACCGGCTTCGCCGACTGGCTCGGGTTGCCGCCGCAACTGCCCGCGCGAGCCGCCGAAAGCACGCGCTCTTCCGCGCCGCTGGTGATCGCGCGGACGGAAGACCGGCGTCCGCAAATCGCCGTGGTCGTGCCCTGCTACAACGAGGCGGAGACGCTGCCATACCTCATGAACACGCTGGCAAGCGTTGAACGTCGTTTTGCCGAACGGTACCGGTTCCACTTCGTGTTCGTGGATGACGCGAGCGCCGATGATACGGGAGGCGTCCTGACACGACTCGTCGGTGGTCGCGCGAACTGCACG
>DATMBT010000145.1:0-2212 GCA_035559475.1 Gemmatimonadaceae bacterium | reverse complement strand
GGGGACGCCAGCGGCCTGGCCGCGGCGGTCGAAGTGGTGCACGCCTATTCGCTCGTGCACGACGACCTGCCGTGCATGGACAACGACGACATTCGCCGCGGGCGGCCCACGGTCGATCGCGCGTTCGATGTTGCCACGGCCACTGCGGCAGGAGTTACGATGGTGCCGCTGGCCGCGCGCCGCGCGCACCACGCGGCGACGGATCTCGGGAACGGTTCCGCGCTCGCCGGGAAGATCGTTCGAGAGCTCATGACTGCATCCGGAGCCGGTGGCATGATCGGCGGGCAATTGCTCGATCTCCTGGCAGAGGGTCAACAACTGAGCCTGGTCGAACTGGAACAGGTTCACCGGGCAAAGACCGGGACGCTGGTGTCCGCGTCGGCACGAATTGGAGCCCTCGCCGCCGGTGCTGACGACCTGCTTCTTGCTGCGTTCACCCACTTCGGGGATGCGCTCGGACTGGCGTTCCAGATTGCGGACGATGTTCTCGACGTCACCGCGACGAGCGACCAGCTCGGGAAGACCGCGGGGAAGGATGTGGCGCTCTCCAAGAGCACCTACCCTCTCGTGATGGGGATCACCGAGGCGCGGCGCCGGGCGGAAACGCTGGTGACGGAGGCCTGCGGTGCAATGGAATCGGTGGGTCGCCTGACGCCCGACTTGGAGCGGCTGGCGCGGCATGTCGTCGAGCGGAGGTCTTGAGGAGTAGATTTCAGTGACGGCAAGCTGGTTGCTGGTTGCTGGTTGCTAGTACTGGTACTGGTTCCAACCAGCACCAGCCCCAGCAACAAGTGCCAGTACCAGCAACCAGCAACAAGCAACCAGCGTCCCCACGAATGTCCCTACTCGACAAAGTCGACTCACCCGCTGACCTGAAAGGGCTGTCACGCGACGATCTCCGTGTGCTTTCGCAGGAAATGCGCGAGCGCCTGATCGACGTGTGTTCGCGGACCGGTGGCCACATTGGTGCTGGCCTCGGTGTGGTGGAGCTGACCGTGGCGCTGCACGCCGTGTTCGACACACCACGCGACCAGCTGGTCTGGGACGTCGGGCACCAGGGATATCCGCACAAGCTCCTCACCGGCCGGAATTCGCGCATGGAAACCCTGCGACAGGAAAACGGGCTTTCCGGATTCCTGAAGCGGACCGAGAGCGAATACGACGCGTTCGGCGCCGGCCACGCGGCCACCTCGATTTCAGCGGCACTGGGTATTGCCGCCGGTCGTGACCTTCTGGGTGACACCTACAAGGTCGTCGCTGTCCTTGGCGACGGCGCCTTGACCTCGGGTTTGGCGTACGAGGGCCTGAACAACGCCGGCCACTCCGCGCGCGACCTGGTCGTCATCCTCAACGACAACGAGATGTCCATCGCGCCTAACGTGGGCGCGATCTCGAAGTACCTGACGTCGGTCCAGCGCAACCCGCTCTACAACCGCATGAGGGCCAGGATCGGCGGGGTGCTCGAAGGGCACCCGTCGCTGAACACGCTCATCCGGAAGTGGGAGGAGAGCGTGAAGTCCTTCCTCACGCCCGGCGTGCTCTTCGAGGAACTCGGCTTCCGTTACTTCGGCCCGGTGGACGGGCACGACATCGACAGCCTGATGGACATCCTGACCGCCGTGCGCAACATGACGGGACCTCGCCTGGTCCACATCATCACGCAGAAGGGGAAGGGATTCCCGGCCGGGGAACACATCGAGAAGTGGCACGCGCTGCCGCCCGGGCACGATCCCGCGACGGGCAAGCAGGTCAAGGTCGCGACCGCAAATGCCAACTACACGACGGTCTTCGGTCGCGGACTGAGTGAACTCATGACCGAGCGCGAGGACCTGGTTGCGATCACTGCGGCCATGCCCAGCGGCACGGGCACCTCGGCCGTCGCCAAGGCGCACCCGGCGCGTTTCTTCGACGTCGGCATTGCCGAGGCGCACGCGGTCACGTTCGCGGCCGGCGTGGCGACGCGTGGCCTCCGCCCCGTAACAGCGATCTACTCAACATTCCTCCAGCGCGCGTACGATTGCATCGTTCATGATGTGGCGTTGCAAGACCTGCCTGTGATCTTCTGCATGGATCGTGCAGGGCTCTCCGCTAACGACGGCCCCACGCATCATGGCTTATTCGATATCGCCTATCTTCGTTGCGTGCCCAATGTCATCGCCATGGCGCCGAAGGACGAAGACGAATTGGTGGACATGATGTTCACCGCTTCGAT
>DATMBT010000144.1:0-3261 GCA_035559475.1 Gemmatimonadaceae bacterium | reverse complement strand
CGCTCGTCAGGCAGGCCTGGAGCCGGTGTTCGAGGTCCGTGACGAAGCCGAGCTTGCGACGGCAATCGACGCCAAGGCCGCGGTGATCGGGGTCAACCGCCGCAACCTCGAGACGCTTGACTTCGAACCGGCAGTTCTCGTCAGGCTCCTGCCTATCGTGCCACCAACCATCATTGCGGTCGCCGAGAGCGGAATCTCGACCCGCGCGGACGTCGAGGAAGTCGCAGCGCTTGGCGCCGATGCGGTCCTCGTTGGTTCTGCCCTGTCCACGGCACCCGAGGTGCACCAGGCGGTCGCCCAACTGACCGGCGTCGAACGGAAGTCGCGTCGTGGCTGAGGTGAAGTTCTGCGGCCTCACGAGGGAGGAAGACGTCCGCGAAGCGGTGCGACTAGGCGCTTCGTACGTCGGCGCTATCATGACGGAAAGCGCCCGTCGCGTCACACCGGAGCGCGCGAAGGAATTGTTCGCCCAACGTGGGGATGCGCCCGTCAGGCGTGTTGCCGTCTTTGGCGATGAACCCGCTGCCGAGGTGATTCACGCGGCGCGCACCGCCGGCGTTGACGTGGTGCAGCTGCACGGTGCGGCGGCCCTCGAATCGGACTTCGACCGCATCCGTCGCGAACTCGGGGTCGAGCTGTGGCGCGTGATCCGGGTTGGACCGACCGGGCTCCGCCGGCACCGCTCCGTGTTCGACCAGGCGGACGGCGTGTTGCTCGACACCTACGTGAAGGGGGCGTTAGGTGGCACAGGCAGCACCTTCAACTGGCAGGCAGTGGCCACGGATGTCCAGGAACGCCGGAAAGGGCTGAGGATCATCGTGGCCGGTGGACTGCATCCGCAGAACGTTCGCCTGGCGATTGACCGGCTCGCTCCGGACGTGGTGGATGTATCGTCAGGCGTGGAGTCCGCACCAGGAGTGAAAGACCACCAGCTCATGGCCCAGTTCATGGCGGCCGTGCGGGGTGAACCATCTGTCCCAGTGCAATGACAGCATCGCGGTTCGGGGTGTACGGCGGGCAATACGTGCCGGAGACGCTCATGCCGGCGCTCGAGGAACTCGAAGCAGCCTTCAACGCCGCACAGGCAGATCCGGCGTTCCTCGATGAGTTCAGCGCGATGCTGCGCGACTACGTCGGCCGTCCGTCGCCGTTGACCGCCGCGCCGCGCTTCGGCGAGGCGCTGGGAACGAAGGTCTGGCTCAAGCGCGAGGACTTGAACCACACCGGCGCCCACAAGATCAACAACACGGTGGGGCAGGTCCTGCTGGCTCGCCGGATGGGCAAGCAGCGGATCATCGCCGAAACCGGGGCTGGCCAGCACGGTGTGGCCACGGCCACCGTCTGTGCCCGTTACGGGCTGGAATGTGTGGTCTATATGGGTGAGGAGGACATGCGCCGACAGGCGCTGAACGTCTTCCGCATGAACCTCCTGGGGGCCAGGGTCGTTCCGGTTACGTCAGGCACCCGGACCCTGAAGGACGCCACCACGGAGGCTATCCGGGACTGGGTCACCAACGTTCACGGGACCCACTACATCATCGGGTCCGTGGTTGGGCCAGCGCCCTACCCGCGCATGGTCAGGGAATTCCAATCGGTGATCGGGAAGGAGGCGCGTGCCCAGCTGCTCCAGGCCGCGGGGACCCTGCCGCGTACGGTGGTGGCGTGCGTCGGGGGTGGATCGAACGCTGCCGGGATTTTTGCGGGATTTGTTGACGATCCCTCAGTGGAACTCGTCGGAGTAGAAGCAGCAGGGCACGGACTCGACACCGGGCATCACTCGGCGTCCCTGTCGCGTGGCCGGCCGGGCGTGTTGCATGGATCACTGAGCTATCTGTTGCAGGACGAGCATGGGCAGGTGCACCCGGCGCACAGCATTTCAGCAGGACTCGATTATCCGGGGGTTGGACCAGAACACGCGTGGTGGAAGGACAGCGGACGAGCGGAGTATGTCTCGGTGACTGATGATGAAGCGGTCAAGGGACTCGCGCTGCTCAGCCGACTCGAAGGGATCATTCCAGCGCTGGAAACCGCGCACGCCATCGCATGGATGAATGCGTCGCGCGGACGGTGGACGCCTGACGAGCACGTGATCGTGTGCATCAGTGGACGGGGGGATAAGGACGTGGCACAGCTCAGTGAATCCGGTATTTTGCCGTCGTGACATCGCACGCAACACCAGGCCAACGAGACGATGTTCGGTCCGATCCGCCGCTGAACATCGCGCCGGTCGAGGAAATGTTGCGGCTGTTATCCCGGGCGATTCGCGCGCAGCTCCTGTATCTCGAGAACAATCCGACGTACCAGAAGTCGCTCGAGACCCTCAAGGGATCGTTCGCGCCGATCTGGGCCCAGACCGACGAACTGCTGTTCGAGATCTCGGACACGCAGATCCTGTGGGATGGCCACGCGGTCGTGACCGAGGCGGAAAAGAGCGGCGACGCGCTGCCGTGGCTCCTCTATAAGGATGGCCTGCGGGAGCTGAAGCTCGCGCGCGGCGTCGAGGCCCAGGAGATCGTTGCGCTGGTGCAGGACATCGCGAAGGTGCGGAAGGGCGGCAACGAAGACGACCTGCTCTCGCTGCTGTGGGAGCACGAATTCTCCTACGTCCGGTACCGCTACGTCGACGTCAGTTTCGACACCGCGCTGCCGATCGATCCGGTGGACGAGCAGAAGACGAAGCTCGTGGATCCCGCCACCATGCGGGAACCGTCGCAGGAAAACCTCGCGCCGGCCGGCGTCGTGAGCATGGAGGACTTCGACTCCACGCTCTACTTCCTTGACGAAAACGAAGTGCAGTACCTGCAGGGCGCCATCAAGGATCATTACGCGACGGACCTGCGGCAGAACGTCGTCAACATGCTGCTCGACGTGTTCGAGCAGCAAAGCGATCCCGCGATCCGTGACGAGGTCTGCCTCATTCTGGACGGCATGCTCGTCAACCTGCTCACCGCCGGACAACTCCGGGCCGTGGCATCGCTGCTGCGCGAGGTCAACATCGCCGCCGGCCGGGCGCGTGACATCACGCCCACGCAACGCGAGATGCTCCTGTCGCTCCCCAACCGGATGAGCGAACCCTCGGCCGTTGGCCAGCTCCTGCAGTCGCTCGATGAGCGCACCGACCTGCCACCGCAAGCCGACCTGAACGAGCTGTTCGAGCAGCTCCGCGTTGGCGCGTTAGGCACGATCTTCGGCTGGCTGGGCCGCATTGCCACGCCGAGTGTGCGGACGCTGCTGGAATCTGCCGCCGACCGCCTCGCCGCC
>DATMBT010000143.1:0-5157 GCA_035559475.1 Gemmatimonadaceae bacterium | reverse complement strand
CCGGTTTTGAAGCAGCGGCTGCAAAAGCGCTGCTCGATGCCGCGCGCGATGGCGTAACCGGCGACGCCGAACAGGCCACCGGCTACTACTGGGGTGACGCGGCCTTACGGTCTCACGTCGAGGTAATCCGGCGGCAGGCCGTGAAAGAAGGCGACGAACGACTTGAACAGCTGGCGGAGAGATTCTTGAAGTAGAAGGGTGCATAGGGTGCATAGGGTGCATAGGGTGCATAGGTACGACGCACCCTGCGCACCCTTCGCACCCTTCGCACCCTTCGCACCCTTACTTCATCCCCGCCTGCTGCTTCACATACTCCACCGCCTGCCGGTGCGTCGCGAACCAAACGCCTCCCTTGCTGCGCATATGCGCGATCAGCAGTTCCAGCGCGACGATGCGTGAACGGTGGCCGCTGACGTGTGGGTGCATCGTGAGGACGAACATCGTGCCCTCCTCCCACGCCTTGTCGAACTCGTCGATCCACACCTGCGCTACTTCGCGCGGTGATGCGTAGTTCGCGCCCTGCACGTTGAACAATGGTGCGTCGTCGGCAATCCACTCCACGGGAATCTCCACCAGCCCTGTCGCCTGCCCATCCTGGAGCAGTTCGTACGGACGGTCATCTGACATCATGGAACTCTCGTACGTGAAACCCAGCTCGCGAATGATCGAAAGCGTGGCGGGGGAGAAGTTCCACGAGGGTGCGCGATAACCGACGGGTCGGGAACCTGTGACCTTCGTCAGGTACTCGAGTGCGCGCTTCACGAGATCGCGCTCCACGTCAGCGGGCACCTGCGTGTTCATCTCGTGAATCCAGCCATGCACCGCAAACTCGTGATGGCCGGCCTTCCTGATCACGTCGGCCATCTCGGGGTGCAGCATCAGGCTCACCGCCGGGATGAAGAACGACGCCGGGATTTTTTCGCGGTCGAGCAGGTTCACGATGCGCGGCAGTGCCACGCGAGCCCCGTATTCGCCCTGGGAAAGTGCCCCGATCGTGGGCTCGGCGAATCGCAATGACACCGATTCGTTGTCAACGTCGAATGAGAGCAGCACGGCGACCTTCGCTCCGCCGGGCCACTGCTTCGGCTGCAGGCTGCGGCCTGCCCTCACTGCGCCGACGACCTTGCGGATGGTGTCTTCCGACCATTCCCACGCGGGTTTGCGCGGAGTTGTGGTCTGCGCGTTGAGGGCTGTGGCGAGCATTGGCACGATGAGCAGGATGGCGTAGCGCATGGCAGGGAAGGGAAATTGGGGTCAGACTCCAATTCCGAAATAATCGGGGTCTGACCCCGATTCCGTAACCAATTGGAGTCTGACCCCAATTCCCCGTTTCGCTTTGCGCCAAAACCAATGACGCCCCAAGCGCATTCCGTCTCCGACATCGCCCGATCGCTCATGTCCATCGACTCCACGACCGGGAGCGAAACGGGCGTCATCGATACGACCGCTTCCTTGCTGGTGCAGCTCGGCTGGCAGGTGTTGCGAATCCCGGTTTCGAGCGGCAGGGACTGTCTCCTGGCTCGATCGAGCGAAGACCCCGACGTCACGCTCTCTACCCACCTGGATACGGTTCCACCGTACATCGGGCCATCGATCAGCGGTGACAGGCTTTCCGGGCGTGGCGCCTGTGATGCAAAGGGCATCGCCGCTTCGATGATCGTCGCGGCCGGTCGGCTCCGTGACCGTCAGGTGCCGGTTGCCCTGTTGTTCGTCGTGGGCGAAGAAACGACGCACGACGGAGCCCGCGCCGCGAACCAATGGGCGGCCGCGAACCTTCCGACGCGGACACGCGTCCTCATCAACGGCGAGCCCACCGAAAGCACCGTCGCGTTAGGCACCAAGGGCGCGATGCGCCTCGTGGTCCGCACCACCGGGCGCGCGGCACACTCCGCCTATCCGGAGCTCGGCGATTCGGCGATCACGCGGCTCGTCGAGTTGCTCGCGGAAATCGACCAGCTTCCACTGCCGACGGATCCGGTCCTTGGGCGCACCACCGTGAACATCGGCGCCATCTCGGGCGGAGTTGCCGACAATGTCATCGCGCCAGCCGCGGAGGCGCGCCTCATGGCGCGGCTCGTGACGCCGGCTCACGAAGTACTGCCGCTGTTCGAACGCTGGGCCGCGGGACGTGCAACGATCGAGCAGGGCGTCACCGTTCCCCCGGTGCGCCTGGGTGCGATCGATGGCTTCCCGACCTCCGTCGCCGCATTTGCCACCGACCTTCCGTCGCTCACGAACTGGGGTACGCCCTACCTTTTCGGCCCGGGATCAGTGCACGTCGCGCACACCGACGATGAACACGTCAGCGTTGCGGAACTCGAGCGCGCCGTCGATGCGTACGTCAAACTTGCCACGGCAGCGGTCGCTACTCGCTGATTCGTTGAGCAAACACCAGAAAGTGCCCACCCGGTTCTCGCACGCCGATTTCGCGAGTTCCGTAAAACGTTTCCCGTCGCGGCATCTCGATCGGATAGCCATCGAGCGCTTTCTCGACCGCTTCAACATCAGCGACCTCGATGAACAACGCGGCCGAGCGTCCGTTCACTTCTCCCGTGTCGGCGCCAAGGTCAGCGAGGATACTCGCGACACTCTGCAGCATGACTTCGGTTCCATCCTTCACCAGGATCGCAAAACCGGTCGTGTCCTCGTGCGGTACCGTGACGGTGACCTCGAACCCAAGCCGGTTCTGCCAGAACTCAAGGCTGGGCTCGACGGTTTCGACAGCGAGAACGGTGGTGATTTTCTGGACGGTCACCGATGGCATGCGTGCTCCGCGATTCAACGGGCCAGTAACATGACACGTGCAAGCGGCGTTAAGTAAGGCAGCGAAGAGCGGGCAGCAGCCTGTGAATCGCTTTAGCTTCACCTCATGCCCCTGAACGATCCGCTGCTGGCGTTTCGCGATGAGTTTCCAATCCTCGCGCATACGAACTACCTCGTTTCCAACTCCCTCGGCGCCATGCCGCGGGGTGTGCCGGCCCGTTTGTCGGAGTACGCGGACGCATGGGCAGAGCACGGCGTCAGGGCCTGGGCGCGTGAGTGGTGGTCCCTGCCGGGGAAAGTCGGCGACATGATCGCCCCGCTGCTCGGGGCCGCCAGTGGTGAGGTGGTCATGGTGCCTAACGTTACGCTGGCGCAGGCCACGATCCTCTCGGCCCTTCCGTACCGCGCGCCGCGCAACCGCATCGTGATGTCGGCGCTCGATTTCCCCTCGGTGCGCTACGTCTATGACGAACTGGCGAGCCGCCTCGGCGCCGAGGTGGTTGTGGTTCCGTCCGAAGACGGCCTAACGATTGACGAGGAGCGCCTGTGTGCGGCGATCGACGAACGCACCGCGCTGGTCGCGATCTCGCACGTGCTGTTCAAGTCGGCGTACATCGTGGATGTGGCGCGCGTTACGCGGCACGCGCACTCGGTCGGTGCCCTCGTGTCGCTCGACGCGTTCCACTCAGTGGGCGTCGTGCCGGTGGACGTGAAGTCGATAGGCGCTGACTTTCTGACGGGTGGCGTCCTGAAGTGGCTGTGCGGTGGGCCGGGCGGGTGCTTCACGTACGCGCGCCCCGACACCACAGCCCGTCTGGAGCCGGCGTTGACGGGGTGGCTCGCGCACGCGCGACCATTTGGGTTCGAGCCCGAGATGGACTACACCGGCGATGCCTATCGATGGCTGGGTGGCACCCCTGCGATCCCGTCAATTTACGCCGCCATCGAAGGGCCTCGACTCATCAGGGACGCGGGCATCGACGCCGTCAGGGCGAAGAGTGTCCGTCAGACGTCGAGCCTGATCGAGTTGGCCAACGCGCGCGGTTTTGGTCTTCACGCGCCTCGCGACCCGGCGCGCCGTGGCGGAACGGTTGCCTTCGACGTCCCGCATGCGTACGAAGTCGCACAGTGCCTGCTCGACCGGAACATCCTGGTTGACTTCCGGCCCGGCGCCGGGATTCGCATTGCGCCGCACTTTTACACGCGGGACGACGAACTTGAGGACGCGGTCGCCTCGATCGATGACATCCTGGCGACCGGTGCCTGGTCGAGGTTCGCAGGGCGCACTTCCGTGGTGACGTAACCAGGCGCGCCAGTTACCGTATTAGAGGTTCAGCATTCGCCGACTGCCATCCGCCATCCGCCATCCGTTCCAAATGCCAACGCCACCGAAAAAGCTCCGAAAGCAGTACCTGAACGAGAAATACCCCGAGGTTGTCCTCCGCTTCGAGGATGGGCACGAGATCAAGGTCGCCAAGGGGAGCGTGAAGTCCTTCGATGCCTGGGCTGGCGAACGCGTCAAGATCCTTGCGATCTGGGACCACACTTCGGGGGAGCGCGAGAAGGTGGACACGCTTCTCGCCGAGCAGTTCACCGACGAGGGCAAGTAGGACGAACGCGCCGTCAGGCGGCGCGGTAGTCAGGCTGGCGCCAGCCGTCGAGGCGGCGCTGTTGGCGGGTCGTCCGGTGGTCGGCCTCGAAAGTTCGGTCCTCTCTCAGGGTTTGCCGGCGCCCCACAACGCCGAAGCGGCACGCCGAATGGAAGCGGCGATCCGCGACGTGGGTGCCGAACCCGCGATCACCGGGGTCGCACGCGGTCAGGCGGTCGCCGGTCTTTCGCCTGACGAGTTGTTGCGGTTCCTCCAAGGCGACGGCGTGAAGAAGGCCGCGGCGCGTGATCTCGGTGCGGCGATTGCTGAGCGCCGCGACGCGGCAACCACGGTCTCGGCTGCGCTCGTCCTCTGTCACGCGGTCGGGATCAGGGTGTTCGCCACGGGCGGCATCGGCGGAGTTCACCGTACGCCCGCCTTCGACGAATCCGGAGACCTCATCGAACTGGCGCGCACGCCAGCCATTGTGGTGTGCGCCGGCGCAAAGTCAGTCCTTGATATTCCAGCAACGATCGAGAGACTGGAAACACTTGGTGTTGCCGTGATCGGCTACCGCACGAGCGAGTTTCCCGGCTTTCATTACGCGAGCACTGGAATTCCGGTCCCGAACCGGCAGGACGACGTCGACGGCATCGTGAAGGCATACCTGGCGCAGCGCGCGCTGGGTCATCCGGCTGCCGTCGTCGTGGTTCAGGCGCCTCCCGCCGAGGTGGCCCTCGCCCGCGGCGACGTGGAGCGCGCGCTCACGGCCGCGCTGTCGAGCGCGGAAACGGCCGGGATCCGC
>DATMBT010000142.1:0-8022 GCA_035559475.1 Gemmatimonadaceae bacterium | reverse complement strand
CCGGTACAGCACGGGGTCGCGCGAGTCCGTCATGAACACGTCCCCCAGCGGGCCAATCGCGACATCGCCTAACGTGTGTCCGTTGGGCGATGGCGGCAGGTCCCACCGGCCATCGATCTCGGCCTCCGGGAGGCGGAGCCGGAGCAGCGTGTGTCGCGAGGAGTCCGCGGGGGTGAAGTTCGCGGCCTGGGGAACGGCCGACATCGTCGCCCACAACACACCGCGCTGGGCATCGACGCGCACGGCGAGGATGGCGCTTAGTCCGACGCCGCTTCGCGGCAACAGTTCGCGGACGTAGTCACCGCGGGGCGTGAGCTCGGCGATGGTGCCGTGGCGAACGCTGGTCACGTACGTCAGGCCGCTGCGTGGGTCTATGTCGATGCCTTCGGGGAAAAAGGTGGAGTCGGGAAGCACCGCGACGGTGCGACCGCGAACCAGCGGCGCGCGATTGGCTTCGTGCCGTGCGGCCACCCGGCGGAAGGACGGAAGGCCGGCCAGTTGCGCGAGCGCGGAATCGGAGGTGAGGTCGCGGCCAAGTCCGAGATCGGCGTAGCGCGTGAGTGCGTCCAGTACGAGGGCGTTATCGCGCATGCGCACGCCGACAACCACTCGCTGCCACTGGTAGGCCTGCTGCGTGGGCCACGCCGCGGCGGCGCGATCCGCCTCACGGCGGGCCCGCGCGAGGTCGTTCGCCCGCAGTGCTGCGTTCGAGCGCGCAAACGCGGCTCGGGCAACCGTCGCCGAGTCGACGATCGGTTCGCCGGTCATTGTCGGTGCCTGCGACTGCTGCGCCACCGCGAGCCCGGTGATGACGAGCAGGGACAGGGCGACACGAAGAGGGTGGAGCATACGCGACAATACTACACGCGCAGCGTCCGTTTTCAGGCTCGAGCAAGCAATCCGGCAAGAAGCTGGCACAGCACCGCCCCCACGACACTCATGGAGAGTCCCCAGATCAGCAGCTGGCGGAACAACGTGCGGGCCTCCGCCGGCTCCGACACCGCCGCGACACACAGCGCGCCTAACGTGGACAGCGGCGACACGTCCACCATGGCCGCGCCGACGTTGATGCTCAGCGCCACCGCCAGCGGATCGCCACCCCCGACCTTCTCGACGAGACCCGGCGCCGTTGGCAGGAACGCCGGCAGCACCACCCCCGCCGTGCTGCTCCAGCTCGAGATCAACCCGGTCACGAACGCCACCACCCCGTTCAGCGACGCCGGACTCGCCAGGCGCGCCAGCATCGACGTGAACAACTCCATGCCGCCCGTCTTTTCGAGCACGGCGATCAACACCGTCACGCCGCAGACCATGACGATGACGCCCCAGGGAACGCGCTTCATCGCCAGCGACTCGTCGGCGACACGAATCAATACGAGCACCGACGCCGCCAGGAACGCCGCGAGCCCCACGCTGAGCTGGAACCCGACGACGCCCGCGATCCACGCACCGATCACCGCGATCGTGAGCCAATGCTTCTGGTCGAAGCGCTCCACAGCCGGATCCCCGGGCTGTGGCGCACGCGCCGGCAGTTTCCACCCCCCGAACAACACGTAGGCGCCCGCCATAACGACTACGTGGGCGACGAAGTTCGCAATCCACACCTTGGCTTCGTGCCCGCCAAGGCCGGCTTCGGCCATCTTCGTGTTGGCGATGATGCCGATCGAGCTGATGGGCGACATGTTGCCGGCGTTTGCGCCGTTCGCTACCGCCAGCGCGGTCAGGAACTTTGTCACACCGGCGCGATTCCCCACCGCCATCGAAATGGGTATGAGCAGGGCAACCGTGGTGATCGAGCCCGGCCCCATCGATGAGAGCAGGAACGCGATGACGAACAGGATGATCGGGATGAGTCTCGTCTTTCCACGCGCGAGCCCCACCGCGCGATGCGCCAGGCGCTCGAGCGTTCCGTTGCTCTCGGCCAGCGCAAACAGCAGCGTGACGCCAGTCAGCGTCAGGAACAGCGACGCCGGGAAGCCCGCCGCCACCTGCTCCACGCGGAAGCCGGCCACGTAGGTGCCGATCAGCCAGGCGAGCGCCATGGCCAATACGCCGACGTTGAGTTTGGACGCCATCGAGATTGCGATGGCGACGAGCAGCGCGACGAGGGAAAGGATGGCCGGGTTCACGCGGGCGGTGATGGCAGGAGATGTTTCTGCAGCTTCCCCATCGCATTCCGGGGCAGCGAGTCAACGCGCACGATCACCCGCGGCGCCTTGAACGATGCCAGGCTTTGCGCGCACCGGTCGCGCAGCTGCGTCATGTCGATATCGTGATCGGCGACCACATAGGCCACGGGGACTTCCCCGCGACGCTCGTCAGGCATTCCCACGACCGCCGCTTCGCGCACGCCATCCTGTTCCAGGAGCAATTCCTCGATCTCACGTGGATAGATGTTGAAGCCGCCCGAGATGATGAGTTCCGTCGCGCGGCCACGCAGCGTCAGGCAGCCGTTCGTGTCGAGCTGACCGAGGTCCCCCGTCGCGAACCAGCCGTCGTGAAACGCTGAAGCGGTTGCATCCGGGTTCCGCCAATAGCCGGAAAACACGGTGGGTCCCTTCACCCACACTTCGCCCACCTCGCCCGGCGCTACGGTCGCTCCAGTCGCCTCCCGCAGCGACAGCGAAACTCCCGGCAACGCATAGCCCACCGTTCCTGCGTGACGTTCTCCCTCGAGCAGGTTCGACGTCAGCATCATCGTCTCGCTCATGCCGTAGCGCTCGAGGATCGTGTGGCCGAACCGCGTGCGGAATGCCTCGAGAATGTGCGCCGGGAGCGGCGCCGACCCGCACACGAACAGGCGCATCCGGAGGCCGATCGCACGCGCCGCGTCAGGCGGCAATTCCAGGAGTCGCACATAGATCGTCGGCACGCCGAAGAACAGCGACGGCGTGAACTCCTCGAACCATTGCCGGGCGCGACCGGCCTCGAAGCGCTCCACCAGTCGCATCTGGCAGCCACTCAGCAGCCAGGAACAGAGGCCGTTGCCCAGCCCGTGGACATGGAACAGCGGCAACGCGGCGAGATACCGATCAGCACTCGTTATGCGCCAGCAACTCACCAGCGCGAGCGCGTTCGCCGACATGTTGTTGTGTGACAGCACCGCACCCTTGGAACGACCGGTCGTGCCTGACGTGTAGACAATGCAGGCCGGTGCGTCACCGTCTATGGCCGGACGTGCCTGCGCGGGCTCCAGTGGCGCGGCCATCGCCGTCAATTCATCGACATCAACAACCGGCGTCCCGGGCGGAAAGAGCGTGAAGCTGCCGGTGGTGGTGACGACCAGTTTCGGTTCAGCGTCGGCCACGATGTGCGCCACTTCGCGCTCCCGGTACAGCACGTTGATGGGCACCAGAACCAATCCCGACCGGACGCACGCGAGAAACAGGTCGATGAACTCGACCCGGTTCGACAGAAAGACCGCCACCCGATCGCCGGGGTTGAGACCTCGGTCCCTCAAGGCGGCTGACAATCTCGACGCGCGATCCCGGAGGTGGCCGAACGTCAGCTCTCGGAGGCGGCCATCGGGCCCCTCGTGGAGCAGCGCCGGTGCGTCGGGCCGTCCACGCAGGGACAAGTCGAAGAGGTCGCCTAAAAGCATCGGGGGATTGTAGCCCCTCGGCGGGCGGAGGGCAGCGGTCGCGGAGGAGCTTTCCGAGGTCTCGCCTTGGGCTTCTGGACGGCGGGAAAAGACTGGCGCGCTGGGCCCGCGCCCGGCACGTTCCTGTAGACTTGAAGTACTGAAACGGGGCTCAACTCCGGATCGTACGGACCCAACCGGCCGGCGGCCCGCATAAACCAGCGACGAAGACTGACATGCCGTTGCAAGGCACACCCGCTCCCACGCCAACTCCTGTCATTGCCCAGTCCGCGGTGCCTGTCCCCGGAGGGCCGGCGACGGCGGCACAGATGCTCGAAGCCGCCCGTGCCCAGCGTCGGGAATTGCTCAACCAGTTGGAGCGCGCCGAGGAGCGTCGGGACGACCTGCAGGAAGCGCTCACCCAGACCCCCCAGAGCGAGACGGTAACCCGGGCCGGCCTCGAGGCTCGCCTGAAAGACACGGACGCGCGCATCGCTTCTCTCGACGCCGAAATCGCGGCGTCGGAGCAGCGCGTTTCGACCGCTGCCGCCGTTCCGGGCGCGACATATGAGCCGCCACGTCCCGTGTTTCAGCGAAGCGGGCCGCCCGAAGAAGCGTGGTTCCTGGGGGGCATGTTCATTTTTCTCGTCATGATGCCGATGGCGATCGCCCAGGCCCGTCGGATCTGGCGGAGGCCCACGGCCACGTCGACGGAGATGCCCGCGGAGTTGACCGATCGACTCAATCGGCTCGAGCAGGCGGTCGATGCGGTCGCGGTGGAACTCGAGCGTGTGGGTGAGGGCCAGCGCTACGTGACGCGCGTGTTCACCGAGCAGGCCGGCCAGCGCGCGTTAGGCGCCGGGGCCGCCGAGCCACTCGAAGTCCGTGCGCGCGAAGCGGTGCAACAGGGACGACCTTGAAGTCCAAGTCCAAGGTCCTGAAGTCCAAAGGGTCGGTCAGGAAAGGCCAGGTGCTGAAGGCCACGAAGAAAAACCGGAAGCAAGAGGCCAGGAAGAAAGGCCGGAAGCCGGAAGCCGGAAGCGAGAAGAGGCGCAGCGCGAAGCCTCCCCGGTCCACGCCCGTGCGCGAGGGAAGTTCGTGGGAGTGGGTGTTCGCGCCGCGGGCTGCGGGCGAAAAGCGCTACTGGCTCGCCAAGTCGGAACCGGGCGTCTTTTCGTTCGACGACCTGCTCGCGCGCCCGGACCGGACCACGTTCTGGGATGGAGTACGCAATTACACGGCGCGCAATTTCATGCGTCACGGCATGAAGCTGGGTGACCAGGTCCTGTTCTATCATTCGAACGCCGAACCCTCGGCGATTGTCGGACTGTGTGAAGTCGTGCGCGAGGGATATCCCGACCCCACGGCGCTCGACCCGAATGACCCGCACTTCGATCCGGGTTCGGATCCGAACGATCCGAGCTGGTTCATGGTGGATGTGCGCGCGATCCGCGCCTTGCCCCGCTCGCTTTCACTCCAGGAACTCAGGGGACGAAAGGAACTGGCAGGGATGGCGCTGCTTCGCATCGGCCGACTGTCGGTATCACCCGTACGGCCAGCCGAGTGGGATGTCATCATGACAATGGCTGGATAGCGCAAAAGCTTTTCGCCATGTGCACTACGCCGTAGCTTGCGGCAACGAACCTTGAGAATCCAATGTCTGACTCGTTTTCACGCAGGGATTTCGTCGCCACGATTGGCTCGATTGGCGCAGTGTGGCTCCTCGCCGACGCCGCGGAACGCAGCGAGGCCGTAGCGCACGCCGCGCACCAGGTGCAGCAGGCGCAACCGACGTTGCTGGTCTTCACGCGCGAGCAGGCGGCGGAAATCGAAGCGTTCGCGAGCCGCATCCTCCCGAGTGACGACACTCCGGGTGCGCGTGAGGCCGGCGTTGTCTACTTCATCGACAAAGGCTATGCGACCTTTGCGAAGGGAGACCTGCCGTCCTTCATGGAGGGCCTGAACAAGCTGACTCGCGACGTAGGTGCAAAGTTCAGGGGACAAACCCGCCTTTCGGCACTGACGCCAGCACAACAGGACGAAGTCCTCAAGAGCATCGAGAAGACACCGTTCTTCGGTACCATGCGTTTTGCGACGTTGGCTGGGATGTTTTCGCTGCCGACCTACGGAGGGAATCTCGATTTCGTCGGATGGAAGTTGATGGGCCAGGAGAACGCGATGGAGTTCCGCGCGCCATTCAGCTGGTATGACCAGCCGGCAAACCGGCGGGCGTTGCTCGGGGGTGACGCGTGACCATGCTCCAGGGACGGGGCCAGGCAGCACCAGCACGTCGCTTCACGCCTGACGAGGCGGTGGACTTCGTCGTGATCGGGTCGGGAACCGCGGGCGGCTCCGTCGCGCGCGAGCTGACGCGACTCGGGCACAACGTCGTGCTGCTCGAGCAAGGCAAGCAGTACACGCGCGCCGATTTCCATCACGATGAACTCGCCACTGTCTTCAACAACGGCTATTGCAACACCCCGCCATCCCACATCCAGACGTGGCGCAAGACGCCTAACGAAAAGGCCGAGCCGCGCCACTACCTGGTGTACGCCACCGCGGTCGGCGGCAGCAGCATGCACTACGCGGCGAATTACTGGCGATTCCGCCCGGGCGACTTCAACGAGTTCTCGCGGAAGGGTGCGGTGCGTGGCGCCGCGATGGCCGACTGGCCGATCACCTACGACGAGCTGGAGCCGTATTACACCGCCGTCGAGTGGGCCATCGGCGTGTCGGGGCAGGGCGGCGTTGACCCGAACGAAGGACGTCGGTCTCGCCAGTACCCGATGCCGCCGCTGGACCTCAATGGTCCCGGGGTGCTGCTCGAAGTGGCGGCGAAGAAGCTTGGATGGCGCGCACTGCCCGCACCAATGGCCATCGCGTCACGTCCGTACAACGGGCGCGAGGCATGTCACAACTGCGGCTTCTGCTGGTACTTCCCCTGTGAGTGGGGCGCCAAGTCCGGCACGAATTTCACGATGGTACCTGAGGCGCTGTCGAGCGGGCGTTGTGAGCTCCGTACCGAGTGCAAGGTGAGCTCGATCGAGACCGACAACCGCGGTCGCGTCACCGGCGTGGTGTATTTCGACCAGGGCCGCCGCGAGGTCAGGCAGCGCGCGAACGCGGTATTCCTGTGCGCCAACGGCGCTGAGACACCGCGGCTGCTGCTGATGTCCAAGTCGAATCGTTTTCAAAACGGTCTCGCGAACAGCAGCGGCATGGTTGGCAAGCACCTGATGTTCAACGGCAACACCGGCGCTGCCGCCGAGTTCGAGCACGAGGTGAACGGGTACCGGGGCGCGCCGGTGACGCGAATCGTGCTCGATACTTATGAGACGCACGACAAGGGTCACTACGGCGGCGGCGGGTTCGATTTCCGCTATCCGTTCCCACCGTTGCTCTCGTCGCTGAACATGCCGCCTGACGGGCCGCAGTGGGGCGCGGACTTCAAGCGCAACCTGCGCCGCCTGCACACGCGCATCTCACACTGCTGGGGTCACACCACGCAGCTTCCACAGGCAACCAATGCCGTGGACCTGGACCCGGAGGCGAAGGACAGCTGGGGCCTTCCCGCGATTCGCGTGACGTTCAAGGAGCACGACGCGGACCTCAAGTTCTACAAGTACATGTTCGATCGTGGCGTCGAGCTGTTGAAGGCGGCGGGCGCCGTCCGCACCTGGGGCAACCCGCCTGGTGACGACCCCGGTAACGCCGTCCACATGTTAGGCACGTGCCGCATGGGCAACGACCCGGGCACCTCGGTCGTGAACGCCTCGCATCGCGCGCACGACGTGCCCAACCTGTTCATCGTGGACGGCAGCTCGTTCGTCACGTCGGGACGTGGGCAACCAACGCTGACCATCCAGGCACTCGCCTTCCGCGCCGCCGAACATGCGTCCCGGATGGCTAAGCGCGGCGAATTGGGCTGATCGCCGTTGGCAACGGTGGGCGGGGACACTCGTCTTTCCAGTGTTCCCCCTCGCGACGTTTGGCCAGCATTCCCCATATGACCGTGCGAGCCTTTCATGCGCTGTTCCTGGTGATTGCCCTGGGAGCCTGTGGCGCCCCGGGGTCGGACACCGTGTTCACCAAGGGCAACCCGAAGATTGCCCGGACCGACTCTGTCGCTCGCGCCTCGCGACCGGCAAAGGCAGAGGAACCGGCGAAGACCTACCAGGGCTTGTATCGGCGAATCGGTGACGAATCGCGCTTCCAGCCATGCGCCACCACCGTTCCGCTTGTTGTCGACGGAAACTGGAACGGGCAGTTCATGCTGCGGGAGCAAGTCCGATGGAATTCCGTGATACCGGGCCAGAAGCTGTTCGGCGTTTTCACCGGGTGGATCCTGCGTGACACGGTGCGAGCTGGGCGCGGCGCGGTGGATTCTGCGTCCCCGGGCATGCCACGTACCCGGTTTTACCTCATCAACGTCGATACGCTGA
>DATMBT010000141.1:0-4267 GCA_035559475.1 Gemmatimonadaceae bacterium | reverse complement strand
TGCCGCGCAAGGAGCCATCGGCATAGCCGCCCTTCCAGATCAGTCCCTGAAGGAGCTTGAGCCCCGGCGATTTCCGGTCCTGTCGCATCAGCCACCGCGCGTATCCCGTGACCCAGTGCGTCGCATCTCGCGGCGGTGGATTCGTGCCTCGGGCGACGTCGTCGTCCCATTCCTGACTCAGGAGGTCCAATGCCTCTTCGAGTTCGGCCTGACCGGCGTGCGACGCGAGGTACGACGGCAGGTGCTCGTCTGCGTACGGAAAAAGAGTGTCGGTAACGAACGAAACCGGCGTCGTCGTTCCCTCGATGTCGAGCACTACGCCGCGCACTCCGCGCTCGCGGAGCGAGATTGTCACACGGTCACGCTCGGCGTCACGCGTGCCGGCGGGATGTAGGCGGGCCCGAAGCAGAGCGGCTGGTACTGCGCGTCCACGCCGGTCTGCGTGTAGTGCGGCGTCCAGCCGGATGGATCCTGGAACAGCCGGATGGCACGTATGCGGCGGTCGCCGCAGAGGTCGAACCAGTGGTGCGTTCCCCTTGGAACGCGAATGAGGTCTCCAGCGACGACCTCGAGCGCAAACACGGGTTCGCCCGGCAGGTGAATGTGAAAGAGCCCGCGACCGTCGATGATGAGGCGCACCTCGTCTTCGTCATGCCAATGTTCGCTCGAGAACTTCTTGAGCATCGTGTCGAGGTTCGGTGTCTCCGGCTTAACGTCGATGATGTCAGCCGTGACGTAGCCGCCCTTGGCCTTCAGTTCGTCGATCTTCGGCGCCCAGGCGGCCAGCAGCACGTCGGCCGGGGCGTCGTTGGGAGTTCCCGGAGCCGCACCGACATGCTCGTATTCGATCCCGCGCGCGGCCAGGTACGCCGAAACGTCGGCAGGGTCGGTCAGGGTGCGATCCTGTTCAGGGATTCGTAACAGTGCCATGGTCCACCTCTCGTCAACCTAACGATGCCGACCGGCCCACCGTCTCGAACAGGAACTCGAGGATCTCGACGTGCCGCGATGCGTCAGCAAGCGTGTCTCCCCATGTATACAACCCGTGTCGCCGGAGGAGAATGGCGTGGGCGTCGGGTCGCTGCTCCAGCGTCTCGCCGATGCGTCGGGCCAGCCGATCCATGTCCTGGTCGTTCTCCAGGATCGGTACCCATTCATGGTGTTCGTGCGAAGTGACGCCGCTCAACCCTTTCAGCATTTCGTAGCCCGAGATCTCGAACCCGCCGTCCGGCGCGTACGTGTCTGACAACATGGTGCTCCAGACCGAGTGCGTGTGAAGAACAGCCCCGGCGCCGCGGCGACGGACGATCTCGAGGTGGAGCAACGTTTCCGCGGAAGGTCGGAGCCTGGTGCGACCGGTCCCGCTCCCTCGCTCGTCAACCTGGAGCAGGTGGGATGGTCGAAGCCGACCCTTGTCCTGCCCACTGGCGGTGATCGCGAGCCGGAGGGGTCGGCGCCGTAGCACGGCGCTGAAGTTGCCGCTCGTTCCGAGTACCCAGCCGCGGTCATGGAACCGTCGGCTGATGGCTGCGAGCTCCCGTGAGACCGCCAGGTATTTCGAATCCGCCATGGCGACAAACTTGACCTTGTTAGGCGCACTCTCACAACCGGCCACAACGGGTTGATTGCTGGCCAGCTGGACCCATTGGCCCAAGGGAGTGGTTGTCGCCGCGTTGTGGGAGTCACTAACTGGGGGGACGTTCCCTGATGGCGTCGGAACTCGTCGCCGTCACCGTTCCCAGCAGGCCTGAGGACGACCACATGGCCGCCTTTCTATCAACGTGGAAGTGTCGCGCGGGCGTTATGACGCTCCTGATCGGAGCGGCTACCGGCGCCGGTGCGCAGAACCCCGACCTGGCGCTGACGCAGGCCGAGCGTGACAGCATCCTGGCCACGTACCACCAGGTATTTCCGATCTGGGGGCGCAAAGCCATCGAGCGCGGGTTCCTGCTGCCGCTGCCGGTGGGCCTCAACATCAACACCTTCGCCATGGAGCAGGGCGTGGCGCTGAGCGAGTTGGGTTTGAGCACGAACGAGAACCCCATCCAGGCGTCCGAATTCATTGCCCTTGGCGAGGCAACGAGTCGAGTTGCCTCGGTCAACTTTCGGGGCGACCTCTGGGTCCTTCCCTTCCTGAACGTCTACGGGATGTATGGCACGGCGTGGGCTTCAACCACGGTTCCTGTGACCGAGCCGGTTCAATTCACCAGCGATGTGGACCAGACGGGCAGTTACTGGGGCGTAGGAATCACCACCACTATCGGGATCAAGCACAACTGGCTGGCCATTGACGTAAACTGGACCTGGACCGACCTCGAGAAGCTGGACGTTCCGGTGCGCGGACGCGTGCTCGGACTTCGCTACGGCCGGTCGTTCAAGGTGAACGCCAAATCGCGCGCCAACTACTGGATCGGGGCCAACAACCAGAAGTTCGCCACGGCGACCGACGGGTCGATCGCGCTGAACGAAGCCATTCCACCGAACGTGGCCGATTCGCTACAGAACGCGCTCGCCAACTACCAGAACAGTCCGTGGTACCAGGGCCTGGGCCCGTTAGGCAAGCGCGCCGCGGATTCGCTGGTGGCCGGGATCATGGCTGCCGATCTCGGGTCCACGACGATCAACTACCACCTCGATAAAGCCCCGGCCGATCCGTGGAACATGATCATCGGCGGCAGCTACGAGCTCACGCGCAACTGGCACTTTCGCGGTGAGGTTGGCTTCATCGGCCGCGTGCAGGCACTTCTGGTGCTCAACTACCGGCTCGCGCTGTAGGAACGAGCGTTCACTTCTGATCCGGCGGTTTCTGCGACTTGCGGCCGCCTAACGCGATGCGCCCCGTCCCGCTGAGCACTCGATTGTGCATTGCCGGACCAGGGTCGCTGAGAACGTTCGTCATGCCGTGGTAATAACGAAGCCCGATGGCCAGCCCCACGCCCGTGATGCGGTATTCGGCATCAACGGCCAGTCCCGCATCCAGCGATTCGGTGTCGATGTCGTTCTCGATGACGACTGGCGTTCCCTGAGTCGTAGTCGCCGAATAACGGTCTACGGCTGACGTCCGAAAACTCATCTGCGGACCCGCGCCCACACGGATCCCGCCATCGCGGTGCTGCGCCCACTGCAGCAGGACGGGGATATCGATGTAACGGAGATCGCGGTCCATCCGGCCAGCGGCAACCAGGGGCTCGAGCTGCGGGTCGTTCAGGGGAACGGGATCGGCCTTCCTGGCGCCCTTATAGGAGAGAGGGAGGAAACCCGTGTACAGGTGGAAGTGTTCGCTGAACCGCCACGAGGCGAACAGTCCGAGGAGTGGTCCGTTGGACCGCTCCGCGCCGTCCAGGCCATTCACGGTCGAGAAGTTCATCCCGATCTCGAACCCGATGTTGAAGTTGTCCGAAGCGAGTTTCTCTCCGAACAACATGCCGAGCAGCACCTGCGCGTTCGCTGGTGTCGGGGTCGCCGTGGCAATGAGTGCGACGAGGACGGTTCCGGCCATCGTCCGCCCCCGTGCTGTCCGGCGCATCGCGTTAGGCTGAAGGGTGACGAGTTGGTCCGCGAACGTTCCACGGTCGTCACGGGCGTACCGGGCGGGCCATTACACCTTCGGCGCATCGTCCGTCAGGACTCGCTCAGCCTGCTGATCGAGCGTCGGTTGTCCTGCGGCCGGCATGATAAGGCCGTGGTCGCTCGTTAGGTCAGGATGTCAGTGGTTGTTTCCGACATCCGCCATCCGCCCTCCGCCATCCGCGCGGCTTCGCCGCGCTAATTCTTGTGCCTGAACGTGATGCGTCCGCGAGTCAGGTCATAGGGCGATACTTCGACTTTCACGCGATCACCGACCAATACCCGGATCCTGAAGCGACGCATGTTGCCGGCGAGCGTCGCGAGTATGGCGTGTCCATTGTCCAGGGCTACCCGGAATGTCGTGCTCGGGAGGACTTCTGAAACCACTCCCTCGAGCTCGACCGATTCCTCTTTTGCCATTCGCTCCCCGAGCTAGCGCGCGTTACGACGCGAGCGCGCGCGGCGCTGGGCAGCCGCCGACTTGAGCTGGCGCATAACGCTGGGCTTCACGTAGTGACGCCGGCGACGCAGCTCCTGCAGCAATCCGGACTTCTCAACCTTCTTCTTGAACGACTTGAGCGCCCAGTCGAGCCGGTCGCCTTCCTGCAGTGTGACTTCGATCATTCCGAACCACCCTCCTGATTCTGTTCGTGAGCTTTCGCAGACTGGGGACGATACGCGACTTCGCGCCCTACCGCCA
>DATMBT010000140.1:0-2409 GCA_035559475.1 Gemmatimonadaceae bacterium | reverse complement strand
GGTGACTCGTGACTCGGCACCTAACGCGCATTCGATGATTGATCGGCGTGGTTTTCTGATTCGCACAAGTTCGGCACTCGGCGCCACGGCGTTCCTGCGCCGGGATCCTGAATTCCTCACCGACAGCGCCGAGTCACGAGTCACCAGTCACGAGTCACTGAGTCGGGTCGGTGTCCAGCTCTACACCGTCCGCAACGCGATGAAGGAGAACGTCGAGCGCACGCTCGAGCAGGTCGCGCGCATCGGCTACAAGGAAGTGGAATTCGCCGGCTACTTCGGCCGGACCCCGCAGCAGGTTCGCGCGCAGCTCGATGCCAACGGCCTCGCGGCACCTTCGGCCCATTCGGCGGACCTTCCGACAGTCAGGACCCGATTCGCTGAGGTCCTGGAAACGGCAACGATCATCGGGCACCGTTACGTCCTCTGCGCGTCGCTGCCGCGCTCCGAGCAGACGCTGGACGGCTACAAGCGAATTGCCGCCGAGTTCAATAGCGCCGGCGAGGTGGCCGCGAAGTCGGGGCTCGTGTTCGGTTTCCACAACCACGACGAAGTCTTCAAACCGTTAGGCAGCACGACCGGCTACGACATCCTGCTGGCCGAGACCGATCCCAAACTGGTCGCCATGCAGATGGACCTGTTCTGGATTGTGAAGGGCGGGAAGGATCCCCTGGCGTATTTCGCGAAATATCCGGGCCGGTTCGCCAGTGTGCACGTGAAGGACATGGCGGCCGGTGGCGCCATGGTGGACGTTGGCGCGGGTCAGTTGCCGTTCGCGAAGTATTTCGCCCAGTCGAAGCAGGCCGGCATCAGGCACTATTTCGTCGAGCACGACGAGCCGGCGGATCCTTTTGCCAGCATCGCTGCGAGCTACCGGTATCTCGCAGCCTTGAAGTTCTAGTTCGGCTTGGGGTTTTGCGACGGACTCCCGTAAAACATTTTAACACGGGGGTCACGGGGGTCACGGAGGAGCCTCGGTTCCCGACCAACGACGCTTGCATGCAGTCCCCCGTGACCCCCGTGACCCCCGTGTTTCAATGTTTTAAGGGACTCTCACCAAGAACCTGATCAAGCGATTCGGCGAAAGAGTCTGCGTCCGAGACCGAGAAACAGAGCGGTGGCTTGATCTTCAACACATTGTGGTCCGGGCCATCCGTGCTCACCAGCACGCCCTTGTCACGCATCCGGTTCGCGACGTAAGCCGCTTCACGACCGGCCGGCGTACGCTCGTGGCGGTCGGTGACCAGTTCCACACCGATGAACAGCCCTGAGCCACGCACGTCGCCGATCAGCGCGTGCTGATTGCCCAGCTCGCGCAGCCGCGCCATGAGGTAGTCGCCCGTAACGCGGGCGTGCTCACGCAGGCCCTCGCGCTCGATCACGTCGAGCACCTCGCGGCCAATCACGCACGACACCGGGTTCCCGCCGAAAGTGCTGAAGTACTCCATGCCGTTCGTGAACCGGGCAGCCACGTCGGCCGTGGTCACCACGGCGCCTAACGGGTGGCCGTTCCCCAGCGGCTTGCCCATGGTCACGATGTCGGGCACGACGCCCTGCGCCTCGAAGCCCCACCAGTGCGTGCCCACGCGGCCCAGTCCCACCTGGACCTCGTCGGCGATACACACGCCACCGGCGGCGCGGATGTGGCGATACGCCTCCGTGAGGTACCCGGCCGGCAACGGCACCTGGCCGCCGCACGAGACGATCGATTCACCGAGGAAACCAGCCGGCCGGCGCCCAACCTGGCGAATGCGGCCCACCGCTTCCCGCACCGCCTGCGCGTATTTCAGGCCGGCGTGTGGCTCGTCCTCGCGGAAGGCGCCGCGATAAGTGTCGGGCATCGGCACGGCATGCACCCACGACGGTGCGCCCGCGCCACCCGGCCCGTCGTACTTGTACGGACTCACGTCAACCAGCGTCGTCGTGTTGCCATGGTACCCTGATTCAAGCACGATGAGATCGCGCTCGCCCGAATACGCGCGAGCCATCCGGATCGCCAGCTCGTTCGCCTCGCTGCCCGAGTTCACGAAGTAGCACACCCGCAGCGGCTCAGGCAGCGTAGCCGTCAGGCGCTCGGCATATTCGAGAATGGCTTCGTGCAGGTAGCGCGTGTTCGTGTTGAGCGCCGCCATCTGTCGCTGTCCGGCGCGCACCACATCCGGATGCGCATGGCCCACGTGTGCCACGTTGTTCACGGCGTCCAGGTAGCGTCGTCCATCGATGTCAATCAGGTGCTGCATGACGCCGCGCACGATGTGCAGCGGCCGCCGGTACGAGACACTCAGCGAGGGGCCAATGAGCTTCGCGCGCCGTTCGAGCAGTGCCGCGACCGATTGTTTCCCGGACGCCTGCGCGTGGGCGTTGAGCAGCAATGGCGACGGGTCGGGGCAGACACTGAGCATGACATTGCGC
>DATMBT010000139.1:0-14039 GCA_035559475.1 Gemmatimonadaceae bacterium | reverse complement strand
GGACAGGCGCATGATCGTCGCCGCCGGTTCGCCGGATACCTCGACCGTTCCCGCGAGCACCGTCAGCATGGCGGCGCTCGAGAAGAGGATGAGGCCGACGTGGGCCGCGAAAAGCATCCACGCCAGCCGGACGCTGTTCATCACCGCGGTGCCTGACGAGTCGCGGCTGGCTCCGACGGCCCGTCGCCACCGAGCGCGGGGAGTTCCCCCCAGAACGAACGCCACGCCACACCGAGCAGCGTCATGCGGGAGGCAGAGACGCGCCGCGTGACCGTGTCGAAGCCGGACTGCTCGATGACGTCGAGGATCTTCGCATATCCGGCCGCACACGCCAGCGCACATCGCTGCGAATCCCGCTGCAGTAACGCGATTCCGGGCAGCGCCTGGCGGTAGAGATCACGGGCCCGGGCCACCTGGAAGCTCATGAGGTCGCGCCAGGTGTTCGCTTCGAGATGTGCGGTGCGCGCCAGGACCCTCGTGCGATCGATCCCGAAACGGGCCAGTTCCTCCGTCGGCAAGTAGCAGCGGCCCTGCGCAGCGTCTTCGCCGATGTCACGAAGGATATTGGTGAGCTGCATGGCGACGCCGAGCGTTCGGGCGCAGTCGACCGCTGCTGATTTGCGACCACCCAGGTCGCCCGCAACTCCGAAAACTGCGCAACACATCTCCCCGACACTGCCGGCGACCCCCTCGCAGTAATTCTCGAGGTCTTCCCAGGTCTGGAGTTCCAGGCGACCAAGGTCGCGCTCCAGGGCCGCGAACAGTTCCGTCAGTGCTTCTGGGGGAACGTGGAATTCGTCGCATGCTCTCGAAAGCTCCCGAAGGATGGGGTCCGAGGCTCGCTCGTTGAGGGCCTGGAAGGTTGCGTCCCGAAACCGGCGGAGAGCCATCGCGCCGTCGTCGGCGCTGAGACCGCGTGAGTCCACGATGTCGTCGGCCGTCCGGCAGGTCGCGTAAATCGCGTAGGCGCCTCGACGTTTCCGCTCCGGCAGCAGCCGGCTGGCGATGAAAAACGTTCGCGCGTGCGTCGCGGCGATCAGCCGGCAGGCGCGCTCGTCGGAACGTTCGTCGATCCTCGCGAGGGAGTCGGACGTACCAGCCCGATAAGTCGGGGGCGTAACTGCGCCGTTGACTGAACCCATCCCAGCCGAAGCTAGCGACAGTTACGCAGACGAGGGACCCGTATCGCTGCTATGCGGGAGGGGGGACTCGAACCCCCACGGCCAGGCCACAGGATCCTAAGTCCTGCGCGTCTACCAGTTCCGCCACCCCCGCGAATATGCCTAACTAGTTGGAGCGATTGTTCTTTGAGCGCGCGGCGTTCTGTCTGGTCACGGCCTCCAAGCACGGCGAGGTGTCCATTTCAGTGTACCGAATAGACCCCGGCATCTAACGAGACATCGGAAAATAATAGGGAGGTCCCCGGCGAACCCATCTTTTCACCAGAGGACCTGCACATCATGGATGGTAACCCGCTCGCGTCTGACGAGCACGCCGCGCACCCGGCGACGACAGACGGCATCAAGTCGTTAGGCCCGCAGCGATAGGTCCCCGTGGTGCGAGGCACGCGCTGGCTGCTGGATGGCTGGTGCCGATTCGAAGAATGCCAGCACTCGGGATGTTCGCCGGAGCGGGCGGGCTGTCGCTCGGCGTCGCCGCGGCTTCGGCCAGTCGCATTGTTCGAGCGCGATCCGATCGCCTGCGCCACGCTGCGCGCGAACCGTCGCTGACGCTTTCGTGCCAGGCAAGCCGTTCGCACCGGGGGCAGGAAGTGACCGTGATGTGACCGGACGGAGCTGTTATTGACACGGTCAAGGCTGGCCCACATTATGGCCCGCGCTTGATCAGCCCGCATGTGCCCGTTAAACGCCAATATGCGCCCACGATTCACTGCAGTCGTGTTCGCCAGAGGAGGGGCCTGATTGAAGCCAGAATTGGAGCTTGACTGCCGTACGCTCATCGATCGAAAACCGTTGTGATTGGCAGCGCATGACTGGGGCGACCTTCGTGGCCCTCGCTTGCGCGTTCCGTGTTTGTGGTCGGCAGTAACCTCATCCCTGTGGGAGGTCTCATGAGTAGTGTCCGTTGGAGGAGCCTGTCCCTCGCGCCGTCGGCGTTGGTACTCGCGAACGGTGTCCGAAGGCGTAAGACGAGTCTGTCCGTTGTGGGACTCCTGCTGGCCACAGTCGTCGGAGCCCCGCTTTCCGCGCAGCAGGCGGTCGGTGTGGGCACGATTGAAGGCGTGATCAAGGAGGCCAACACGGGACGCTTTATTGAGGGCGCGCAGGTCGCCATCATCGGTGCCGGTCTCGGCGCGGTAACCAACAACCTCGGCTTTTATCGTATTACGAACGTACCGGCCCGATCGGTTGAGCTCACCGCTCGGATGGTGGGCTTCACTCCCCAGCGTAAGTCGCGTGCCGTAGCGGCGGGCACCACGATCACCGCCGACTTTGACATGTTTCAGACAGCACTGCAGCTGCAGGCAGTTGTGACGACAGGGACCGCGGGTGCGACGGAGGTCAAGCGCCTCGGTAACACGATCGCGACGATCGAGGCACCCAAGTTTGCCCCGATCATGTCGCCCTCCGAGATCCTCCAGGGTCGCGAGCCGGGAGTGGTCGGTCTCACGACCTCTGGTCTGGCCGGCGAGGGCATGCGCATCCGAATCCGCGGCAACGCATCGCTGACGCAAAACAACGAGCCTGTTGTCTTCGTGGACGGCATCCGGATCAATTCAAACGGCAGCAGTTCGGCGGGGTCGTCGCTGTCGCGCATCGATGACATCGACCCGAACACCATCGAGCGCATTGAGATCCTGAAGGGTGCGGCCGCGGCAACGCTGTACGGCACCGAAGCGTCGTCAGGCGTCATCCAGATCTTTACGAAGCGCGGTGTCAGCGGTGCGCCCAAGTGGGACGTATCGACCAGCGTCGAGGCGGCCACCTACCCCACCGGTCGCATCGACGACAACTGGGGCGTCGCCACGAGCCAGCCGCAGGCTGACTCGCTGAACAAGTTCTGGGCACGCAGCGACATCAGACCGTTCGAGCCGTTCGTCGAAGATATCTTGACGAGCTACTTCAACACCGGAATCTCGAAGACCGTCAATGGGTCGCTGACGGGCGGGACGCAGAACCTGAATTACTTCGTCTCCGGCCGATACAGCAACGAGGACGGCCCATTCAATCCGGAGAAGCTGGGCGGGTTGGCTCACGACTTCGTCCGCCGCATGTCGGGAAACCTCAACGTGAGTTCGTTCCCGACGACCAAACTGCGAGTTGGCGCCCGTGCGCAGTACGTGAACTCGTACGCGGATCGCCCCGAGTACGGCAACAACATCTACTCGCCGATCACGCTCCTGCAGTTCAGCAAGCCCGAATTGGCGAATTGCCGCAACTCCGATCCCACGGGTACGGATCCGGATCTGGGCGTTGCTTCGGCCGGCACCTGCAAGTTTGGTGGAAATGAGACCGGCTCTCCCGGCGCCTTCGGCACACCCGAAGAAACCGCACGCCGCACTTCGATTATCGCGGCCGACCGGTATCTCTCGTCATTGGACGTGCAGTTCACGCCGGTTCCGGAACTCGTACTCAGCAGCACCTTTGGCGTTGACTACACATCAGAAACGACGACCAACTTCGGTCCGTTCGGCTACAACATCGACAACATCATCGGGGACAACGTCTTCGGCTACAAGGGCATCTACCAGTGGAACGATCGGGAACTGACCCTGGACACGAAGGCGAACTGGACGCGCGATTTCGGCTCCAACTTGAATTCGGCTTTCGTGGTGGGAGTCCAGGGGTTCATGTCCACGCAGGAGTTTCCCGGATCGTTCGGGTATGATTTCCCCGGTCCCGGTGTTGCAATCACGAGCGCAACCGGCACACAGACCGCCAATGATGGTCAGCAACAGACCGTGAACGGTGGCTTCTTCGTACAGGAGCAGCTGGGTTACAAGAACTACCTGTTCATCACTGGCGGTGCCCGCTATGACTACTCGTCAGCTTTCGGCAAGGCTGCGGCAGGGGTGCTGTATCCCAAGGTCTCGGCCTCCTTCGTCCCGACAGACGCCGGGTTCAGGTTAGGGCCCGTCTCGTCCTGGCGTCTGAGAGCAGCGTGGGGTCAGTCCGGCCGCCAGCCCGCCGCGCTGGCGAAGTTCACGACCTTTGCTGCCGCAGGCGGTCCATCCGGCGCCGGCTTGGGTCCCGACAACATCGGGAACCCGGATCTGAAGCCGGAAGTCGCCACCGAACTCGAGTTCGGCACCGAAGTTGGTCTGTTCGCCGATCGGCTCGGACTCGAAGCGACAGTCTGGAACCGCAAGGTGGACGACCTGCTCTTCAACGTGCAGTATCCGCCGTCCGGGGGCTTTACCAACGCTCAGCTGACAAACATTGGCGAGATGGAAGGCAGCGGCGTCGAAATCGGCGCCAGGGGCTTCGTAATCCAGACCCCGGGCGTGTCGCTCGACCTGTTCGCGAACGTCGCGTTCCTCAAGCAGAAAATCACATCGTTAGGTGGCGCGCCCCAGATCAAGATTGCGGCGGACTATGCTCGCATCCGCAACTTCCTCAAGGTGGGGTACGCGCCCGGACAGATGTTCGGCGCGAAGCTGCGGGACGTACCCGCCGGGTCGTTGCCGTATGACATCAACAAGGACGGCGTTCCGGACACCGAAGCGCAGATGCTGGCATACCTGTCCGTGCCCAGGACGTACAACAACCTGTTCGACGGCAACGTGATCATGCTCGAGGATGGCCTCAATTCCGACCTCGGCAAGCCGATGCCGGACTACACGGGCGCATTCGGTGGCACAATGACGTTCATGCGCAACTTCCGCCTCGGCGCGCTGTTCGAGTACAAGGGTGGCAACTACACCTACTGGTGCCTGGTGTGCGGCTTCCGCAACGCGTCGCCGCGCGGAACCAACTCCGACGAGTCGGTACGGGTTCAGGCAACGCTTCGGAACCCCGCGTCCACGGCGGAGCAGCGTCTCGAAGCGGCCAAGGACTGGCTCAAACTGGCTTCGCTGACACCGTACCAGGGCCTGAACGAAGTGTCGGATGGCTCCTTCGTTCGATTCCGCGAGCTGTCCCTTACGTACACGGCTGACCGTGAATTGGCGAGTCGCCTGCGCGCACGCGACGTCGCGATCTCGCTGACCGCCCGCAATCTGATGCTGTGGACGAAGTATCGGGGAGTGGATCCCGAAGTCGGCAACGGCGGACGGGCGACTGGCAACAACCCTGACAACTTCTTCCAGGAAAACGTAGACGCGTTCGGCCTCCCCGTTCCTCGCCGCATTGGCATCTCTGTCCGCATCGGCTTCTAAGGAGATCATCGCGTGACCTACATATCTGCACTCCGCGCATCGCGGCCGGCCACCTTCCGCTGGATGAGCGCTTCGCTGCTCATCCTCGGCATGGGTTGCAAGAGCCTGCTCGATGTCGACAATCCGAACAACGTGAGCGCCGATGCGCTCGATGAGCCGGCCGCGGCACCGGCCATCGTGGCCGGCGCCGAGAACCTCGCTGCGAACGGGCTTTCTTCGCTCTACAACGCGGCCGTCCCCGCCACTGACGAGGCGTACTTCCTCGGTTCCCGCGACGACTACCGGTTGCTCGACGCCGGGGGTTTTGATGCGGTGGCCAACGAGTACGTGCAGTCGGGTTACATCGTCATGTCGCGCGCCCGCTGGATGTCGAACCAGGCCATCGACAAACTGGAAAAGTTTGATGGGGACGGCGTTCTCGCGAACAAGCAACTCCTCGTCCGAGCCTACCTGAACGCGGCGATCGTCTACACCGCGATCGGCGACTGGTTCAACGACGCGGCGTTCTCCGACCGGACTATTGCTGCGCCGAACGTGGGCGAAGCGAACATGGCCCAGGTGTACGACTCCGCACTCAAGTGGCTCGACCTCGCGGTGCCGCTGGCAACGGGCACTCTCCGTCCGGCGACGCTCGGCATGCGCGCCCGGGTACGCCACGCCAAGGGTGTCTGGAACCTGCTGAAGACGAAAGGCACGACGCCGGCCAACCCACTGGTCAGTGACGCTGCCATGCTAGCCGACGCACAGGGCGCACTGGCGCTGATGTCCGGCGACTTCTACTGGGACGCGCTCACCAACGACCTGAACATCGGTGACGGGTCAGGGGGCGGGTTCGGGTTCGAGATGAACTCGCGCGTCGAATACTCGCTGAGTCAGGATCTTGCCAAAATCGATCCGAACAGCGGAAAACCTGAAGCGATCATTGCCAAAGACCCCGTCACGGGCTTGCTGGATGAGGCGGCCGTGTCGGCCATCAGTCGCTTGATTTATGCGGACTCGCCTAACCTCCCGCCACTAGGGCAAGTGAGCGAGCGCGAGATGCGGCTGATCATCGCCGAGCACCACCTGGCGAGCAACAACAACGCCGGGTTCGATACCGCAATCAACGGCCTGCGCGCGATGGATGGCAAAGCGCCTTACACTGGTGCCGGGCCAACGAGGCTGGCACTGCTGCAATGGGATCGTCGGGTGAACCTGATCTTCCAGGGCCGACGTCTGAATGACATGTACCGCTTCGGGATCAAAGATCCAAAGTGGCTGGCCACGAACATTGCTGTTCGTAAGGCCGGCTGCCGATTCCCGATTCCGCAGATCGAGATCGACGCGAACAAGGAGCTGACCGGAGTTACCGACTGCAAATAGGAAGCTTTGACATTCAGCAAAACCGGGGGGGCCTCGTCTGGCCCCCCCGGTTTTGCTTCGTGTGCGTTTGGCTCAGCTTCCAGGAGGAGGAGGGGGGCGTAACGTCGAACCGGAAGAGGAACCAAGGGCCCTCGCGATCGCGCCGATGAACGCTGTGCCGCCCGCGATCAAAACTCCTCCCACTGTCCATGACCGGACTTTGGAGAGCTTCTTCTCCTGCAGTTCCCGAATATCGCCCGTCGCAACGCTCACAAGTTCGCCATTCCACCGGGACTGTGCGGCGTCGCGTCGACTGACCGATTCAAGAGCGACCGAAAGCTGGCTCGGGTCCGAGCCGCGCACCACACCTTCGAAGCTCAGCACGTATGGTCCGACAGCCTGCTCGACGGATTTGGTGCCGGCATCTGTAAGCGTGACTTTTACAGAGGTACCAACTGTCACGCCCGTTATTGGAACCTCCCTGTATGTGAAACACCCTGTTCCGATCAGCGTGATGGCAACGACGAGGGCGTGCCGCATTGACGAGGCTCCTGAGCAGTTGGGACGTTCAACGTACAATACCCGGCAAAAGAAGTCATGGTTCCGCGTCGACGCCTGGCGTCAACGGGCGGAATTCGACCACTGCGGAAGAGCGCATCCGATCCCCTAACGAGTTACCCAAGGGATTCTGAGTCCTGCGCGTCTACCAGTTCCGCCCCCCCCGCCAAGGACGATTTCCGCCGGTAATCTATCGCAAAAGGGCGAACATGGATCAGGCGGAAACGGCCGATTCGCGCTGGTCAAGCCAGTTCGGAAACATCCCGAACCCGGTTAGGTTTCTCGCTCACGCCGACCCTGGCCCGAGGGTGCACGCCCAGCCCCAGTCCCAGATCAGCAACAAGTACCAGGATTAGCATGCCGCAATCAGCAACCAGCGTCCGTCCATCCGTTCGCTCTTACCCCAGCGTAAAGACCGCCCTTCCAGGCCCCCTCGCGAAGGCCATTGTCGATCGCGACCGGTCTTTTACGTCGCACGCCTATCTCAAGGAGTACCCGCTCGTCATTGCCCGTGGCGAAGGGGTCATGGTCGAAGACGTAGACGGCAACCGCTTCCTGGACTTCATGAGCGGCATCGCCGTTTCAAGCACTGGGTACGGGCACCCCAAGGTCGTCGCCGCGGTGCAGGAAGCGGCGGGGAAGTTCCTCCATATCTGCGGGTCGGATTTCTACTTCGAGCTCATGGCCGCGCTCTGCGAGCGGTTGGCGCGGCTCGCCCCGGGGAAGACGCCAAAGCGCGTGTTTCTCACCAACTCCGGCACCGAGGCCACCGAGGGAGCCATCAAGCTTGCCCGGCATGCCACGCGCCGCACCGCCATCGTCGCGTTCAAGGGTGCCTTTCACGGGCGCACGACCGGCGCGCTTGCGCTGACCTCGAGCAAGGCGCGCCAGCACTCGGGGTTCGGCCCGCTCCTGCCTGACGTGCACCACGTCTCGTATCCCAACCGGTACCGCGCGCCAGCCGGGATGAGCGACGCAGCGCTGGTGGCGCAGTCAATGAACGAGATCGAAGGTGACCTCTTCACGCGCCACCTCGACCCCAGGGACGTTGCCGCGATTTTCGTCGAGCCGATCCAGGGTGAAGGCGGCTACCTGTTCCCACCGGACGGGTTCATGCGCGCGCTCCGCGACCTCTGCGACCAGCATGGCATCCTGCTGGTCGCCGATGAGATCCAGTGCGGTGTCGGTCGCACGGGTCGCATGTGGGTCTGCGAGCAGGAAGGCATCGAACCGGACATCCTGCTGACCGCGAAGGGACTTGGCTCCGGCATGCCCATCGGCGCTTTCATCGCGCGTGAGTCGATCGACGAATGGAAGGGTGGTGCCCACGGCTCGACGTTTGGCGGCAATCCTGTCTGCTGCGCCGCGGCGCTGGCGACGCTGGACCTGGTGGAAAACGGCCTGATGGCGAACGCCGAGCGGCTCGGTGCGCGACTGATCAGCGGCGTCCGCAAGCTGGCCGAGCGTCATCCTGCAATCGGCGACGTTCGCGGCCGCGGGCTTATGGTCGGGATGGAACTGGTGAAGGATCGCGAAACGAGGGAGTCGGACCCGGCCGCGTCGCGGCGCGTGGTCGACACCGCGTTCGCGCATGGCTTGCTGTTGTTAGGCTGCGGGAAAAGCGTGGTACGCGTAGCGCCGCCGCTTGTGATCGACGAGGTGGATATCGACCGCGGGCTCGAGTTGCTCGGCGAGGTGCTGGACGCGTAGGGTCGAGGGTCGAGGGTCGCGGGTAAAGGGAAGGAATGAGGGCCTCGTCGGTTCGCCGACGAGGCCCTCAAGATTTGAAAGCCTGATAACCTGAGTGCTGTAGCTCGACCCTTCCCTCTACCCTCGACCCGCGACCCTCTGCCCTACTTTCCAACCTTCATGTTCACGATCCGGGTCTGCCCCAGCTCCTGGTTGTACACCATCATGCTCAGGTAGCCGCCTTCCTTCACCGCGGTCAGCGCCTGCTGCAGGTCCTGCGTGGTGTGCAAGGTGCGGCGGGGCTGCGGGTTGATCACTGAGATCAGGATGTCGTTAGGCAGCAGCCTGCCCTGGCGCGCGGGACCGTTCGGGTCGATGTCGACCACGCGCAGCCCGCGATATTCATCGGGGATCTGGTTCCCGCGGGCCTGCGTATCCGAGATCGGCTCCACGGTGATCCCGAGTTTCTCGGTCGTGGTGCTGTTGCTCGCCGGCTCCGCTTCATTCTCCCGCGGCCGCGTGTTCGACGCCACACGGGTGGTGCTGTCGTTTGCTTCGCCCAGCTTCACGTTGAAGGACTTCTTCGAGCCGTAACGCCACGCCTCGATCTGTACGGTCTCACCCGGCTCGTGGGTGCGGATGATGCGCTGCAACGTGCTCACGCGGTCCGCCACCTTACCGTCCGCCTTCACGATCACGTCACCCGGCTCGATACCGGCACGACGCGCGGGCGAATTCGGGTTCGCTTCGTCCGAAAACGGCTGGACCAGCACGCCCGTCACACCACTCAACCCGGCCACGGCTGCGTCGTCGGCGTTGGCGTCACGAATCGAAACGCCCAGCACCGCTCGCCGGATCCGGCCGTGTTCGATGAAGTCGTCGAGCACTTCCTTGGCGAGCGTGATCGGTATCGCGAAACCGTAGCCGGAGTAATAGCCGGTCTGGCTGGCGATGGCCGTGTTGATGCCGATGACCTCACCGCGGACGTTCACCAACGGTCCACCTGAGTTCCCCGGGTTGATCGCCGCGTCCGTCTGGATGAAGTCCGTGATCGCCCAGCTGTTCTGGTTCACGCGAACGTCATCACGGCTCCGGCCCTTGGCGGAGACGATGCCGGCGGTCACGGTGAAGTCGAGGCCCAGCGGGTTGCCGATAGCGACGACCCACTCGCCGATCTTTGTGCCGTTGTCGTCGCCTAACGCCGTGAAGGGCAGGCCGCTCTGGTCGATCTTGAGCACCGCGACGTCCGTGTTCTCGTCACGGCCGATCACCCGGGCCGGGAATGTGCGACGGTCCGTCAGCGTGACCTCGACCCGGTCGAAGCCCTGGATGACGTGGTTGTTGGTCAGGATGTAGCCGTCCTTGCTCACGATGAACCCGGAGCCGCTGGCCTCCTGGGGAACGGGCGGCTCCCGATCGAACTGCCCGAAAAAGTCCTCCAGTGAGCGGGGCTGTCGCTGCTGCGGCTGTTGCTGCTGTTGCCGCTGACGCTGCTGCGTCTCGGGTCGTTGCGTCCGCTCGGAGTGGATGGAGACCACCGCCGGGGTCACGTGCTCCGCGATGGACGTAAACGCGAGGTTGAGGTCGGTGATCGCCGGAGGCGGTACGATCGGCGCCACCGACGATACCGGTCGGGTCGACGACTGCGCGTACCCGAATCTTGTAAGGTCAAGCCCTGAGGCGAACACCAGGCCGCCGAGGAAAGCGGCCGCCAGTGCGCCACCGAGCGTCATTCGAGAAATGGGCGACTTCATGGCTGATCCCGTTCAAAAGGTCCAAGTGGTTCCGTGCATCTGATGACGACCGCGATGGCCGGTTGTTAGCCAGCGCATCGTGATTCTCTTACATACGTAGTCACGAGCGCGTTCCGGTAGGGTTGCCTTCCTTATTCTGACACGCCCCGCAACCGACTTCCTGACGCTCGCAGCAAGCACGCCGGGACGCTACTCCCGGCGTGCGAAGCGTTGCTGGAGTTCGATGAACCGTTACTTCTTGCTTTCGTCAACGATTTCGTAGTCCGCCTCCACCACGTCATCAGGCTTTGCCCCGCCTGGCGGCGGCGCTTCCGCGCCGGGCGGAGTGCCCGCTTCAGCGCCGGCCGGACTTGGCTCCGTCTGCGTCTGCGAGTACAGCGAGCGACCCGCCTCCTGGTACGCGGCGGACAATTCCTCCATCGCCGCCTTGATCTCGGCGGTGTCGTCCCCGCGGTGCGCCTTGCGAGCGCGTTCCACCGCGTTGTCGAGCCTCGTCTTCAGCTCGGGGCTCAACCGGTCCGACCACTCCTTCGCGTTCTTCTCGACTTCGTACGCGAGTGAGTCGAGGCGATTCCGCGCGTCGATATCCTCGCGACGCTTCTTGTCGTCGGCCGCGTTCTTCTCGGCGTCGCGCACCATGCGCTCGATCTCGTCCTTGTTCAAGCCGCTCGAGGCCTCGATGCGGATCTTCTGCTCCTTGCTCGTCGCCTTGTCCTTCGCCTGGACATGAAGGATGCCGTTGGCGTCGATGTCGAACGTGACCTCGACCTGCGGCATGCCGCGCGGAGCGGGCGGGATGCCCGTCAACGTGAACTTGCCGATGGTGCGGTTGTCGCGCGCCATCTCGCGCTCGCCCTGCAGCACGTGGATCTCGACCGTGGTCTGGTTGTCGTCGGCCGTGGAGAACGTTTCCGTCTTGCGCGTCGGGATCGTGGTGTTGCGCGGGATGAGCACCGTGGTCACGCCGCCTAACGTCTCGATGCCGAGCGACAGGGGCGTCACGTCGAGCAGCAGCACGTCCTTCTGCTCGCCGGTGAGGACCGCGCCCTGGATCGCGGCGCCGATGCCGACGACTTCGTCCGGGTTGACGCTCCGGTTCGGCTCCTTGCCGAAGTAGTCCTTTACGATCTGCTGGATCTTCGGGATGCGTGTCGAACCGCCGACGAGGATGACCTCATCGACGTCCTTCGGGTCGAGGCCGGCGTCCTTCAGCGCCTGCTTCATCGGTTCGAGCGTGCGCTTGATAAGGTCATCGACGAGCTGCTCGAACTTCGCCCGCGTCAGCGAATAGTTGAGGTGCTTGGGTCCCGACTGGTCCGCGGTAATGAACGGCAGGTTGATGTCCGTCGACTGCGTGGTCGACAGTTCCATCTTCGCCTTTTCCGCGGCCTCCTTGAGGCGCTGCAACGCCATCGGGTCCTTCGACAGGTCGATGGCCTGGTCGCGCTTGAACTCCGAGACGAGCCATTCGATGACGCGCTGGTCGAAGTCGTCACCGCCAAGGTGCGTGTCACCGTTGGTCGCCTTCACCTCGAATTGGCGCGTGCCTTCCACGTCATAGAGCTCGAGGACCGAGATGTCGTAGGTGCCGCCGCCGAGGTCGAACACCGCGATTTTCTCGTCCTTGCCTTTCTTATCGAGACCGTAGGCGAGGGCCGCGGCCGTAGGCTCGTTGATGATGCGGAGAACCTCGAGGCCTGCGACCTTGCCGGCATCTTTGGTGGCCTGCCGCTGCGCGTCGTTGAAGTAGGCCGGCACCGTGATGACCGCCTTGGACACGGTGTGCCCGAGGTAGTCTTCGGCGGTCTGCTTCATTTTCTGCAGGACCATTGCCGAAATCTCGGGCGGCGTATACCGCTTACCCTGGACCTCGACGGCCGCGAGCCCATTCGGCCCTTCGTTGACCGTGTAGGGAACGCGCTTGATCTCCTCCGGCACTTCGGGAATGCGGCGTCCCATGAACCGCTTGATCGAGAAGACCGTGTTCTTCGGGTTGGTCACGGCCTGACGTTTGGCGATCTGTCCGACGAGGCGCTCGCCGTCCTTCGTGAAACCGACGACTGAAGGGGTGGTGCGCCCGCCTTCGGAGTTCGGTATTACGACAGGATCGCCGCCCTCGAGCACAGCCACCACGGAGTTTGTGGTGCCGAGGTCAATGCCGATTACCTTGTCTGCCATCTGTAGCCTCTGGTTGGTTGGGCCACCGGTCTGGTGGGCTGCTGGGATCTGATCAGGCGGAGAGGCTGGGTTTTCGCGCCAGCCGGGCTTCGACGGGGTGTAAGGCAAGCATAGGGCCGCGTATACATGTCATTTTGGCCAGCGGTCAGGTGGGTTCGGGGGCCGAAATGACGGCTGTCGATGAACTTTTCAGACACCTCGGGCTGACAGGAGAGGTCCCGGCATGTTCCCGCTGAGCGACGACAATCCGACGGTACGCACCCCTGTCGCGACGTACCTGATAATCGCCGCGATCGTGGGTGTCTGGGTGTTCGTACAGGGCGCGGGCCTGAACACGGAAGCGCTCGCCTCGAGCATCTGCAACCTCGGCATGGTCCCGGGAGAGATTACCGGGCAGGCGCCACTTGGGCAGTCGGTGCCGATCGGGCCGAACATGGCGTGCGTGGTGGACGATTACGCCATCAACATCTGGACGCCGCTCACCTCGATGTTCCTGCACGGCGGCTGGGGTCACCTGATAGGGAACCTCCTGTTCTTCTGGGTCTTCGGAAACAACGTCGAAGACAGCATGGGCCGGGTCCGCTTCGTCGTCTTCTACCTGCTCTGCGGACTGATCGCCGCGGCCGCGCATGTGGTCCTGGATCCGCGGTCGCCGGTGCCGACCGTTGGTGCTTCTGGAGCAATCTCCGGCATCCTGGGCGCCTACCTGATTCTCTATCCGAAAGTCCGGGTGAGGATGTTGTTCTGGTTCATCCTGTTTATCAGGATCATCCCCATTCCGGCCTGGGCCGTTCTGCTATGGTGGTTTTTCTGGCAGGTAGTTGCTGGCCTGCCGCAACTCATGACGGTAGATCGGGAAGTGTCCGGTGGCGTGGCCGTCTGGGCGCACATCGGTGGGTTTGTGGCGGGCGTGGTGCTGGTGAAGCTCTTCGTCAACCAGGATCTCCATCGACGGCGACTGGCAATGTCAGACGCGCGCGATGTTTTCCAATCAGCGTGATCGACTTGTGATCGAAAACGACGATCACCACGGGCAGTTAATTGCCAGCCGGTATCGTTGACCCGTAGTTTTGTCGCGGCGCTTTACCGCTGAACCAGGGAGTTTCGCCGTTCCGCACATCGCTAGCTCGCGTCCACTCGACCACCATATTCGTGCCACTCATCCCCCGCGACGAAGGCTT
>DATMBT010000138.1:0-2007 GCA_035559475.1 Gemmatimonadaceae bacterium | reverse complement strand
CGCGCCTCCTCGAGTTCCGCGATCATGCCCGCGATGGGATCTTCGGCGCCGTTCACCCAGCCATCATGATGGTTCCCGCGAACCACCCACTCGTCAGGCAGCTCGCTGCCACGCAGCGTCGCCACCACGTTGTAGACGGGGGTCAAGGTCCAGTTGAACTCCGCCTTCAGGTGAACGCGGGCCGGGCCAGGTCCCGTCTTATAGGTGATAGGCAGACCTCCGCGCCAATTCTCCGGGACGACCGGCCCACCCAGCGCGGACAGCAGGGGCTGCGCATCCGCGTAGGAGATCGGCAGCACGGGGATCTTCATGATCGTCGTGGCCGCCGACCGGTCTATTCGAGGGGCGTCGGCGGTCGCGCCGACGCCCACGGTCAGTGGATCACCGGGCGCCACCGGCAGGTCGAGGACACTGCCGCGCTGCACGCCGTCTTTCGGACGCCACGGGCCCGCGGGATAGACGTCGCCCTGCGCGTAGCCGTCGTCACGCGGGTCGGAGTAGATGATGCAGCCCACCGCGCCCTTCTCCGCGGCCAGCTTCGGCTTGATACCGCGCCACGAGCCACCATAACGAGCGATGACGATCGCGCCGCGCACCGAAACCCCGCGCCGGTCGAGCTCCTCGTAGTCGGCGGGCACGCCGTAGTTCACGTATACGAGCGGCGCGGTGACGTCCCCTTCACCGGAATACGAGTTGTACGTCGGGAGCTGCTCGGCGCGTTGTGTGGTCGAGGCATCGTTAGGGAGCATCGGCTCCTCGAGCTTCGCCACAAACCTGGTTGGCTCCACCAGCTCGATCCGGCGTTCCTTTGGCGTCGGGAACAGCACCCGGTACTCCTCGATTTTCGCGTCCCAGCCATACGACGCGAACTGGTCCCTCAGCCATTCGGCATTTGCCTTGCCGTAGGGCGAGCCGACGTGGTGGGGCCGCAGGGACAATCGCTCCATCGACGCTCGCAGGCGTGCGGGATCCGGAATGGCCCGGAAGCGCGTTTCCCAGTCTTTTTGCGCCGTTGCCGAGGCTGCGGTAAAACCCCGCAAGTCCCCGCCGCCCTGGCTCGAGGGGGTCGAAAGTAGGGCTACCGAGAGAACGGCGACGATTGGAATTCTCAAGTAGTTCAGCACAAAGGATTTCCAGTGAGTTGTGACGGCGATCGTCCGGCAAGCGCGAGGGCCAACTTGGTGACCGATGGAAGGAACGTCCAGTCGAAAAACGGGATCAAGGTGCGCCGCGCCCTGACCCTCTGGAACGAACGGCTGGAACGGTCGTATCCATCCGTCTGCCACGGTTCGATGCCGTTTGGACACCTGCTCTTTCCCGCCGTGCCGGTGTCCCATACTGTAGAGAGAACCCTGACTACTGTCAGGAGCACAATTCAGGTCACAGGACCAGCATGAAAGCGCACCACCCAGCAGTCGTCGCGCTTGTCCGACGGGCACTGCCCGGCGTACTGGCGATAGCTGTTGCCACTCATGTGGGTGCCCAGGAAGGCGTGCTTGGAACTGGCGGCATTCGTGGCCTGGTTCGGGATTCGACGGGTCAGGCGATCATCGGTGCGCAGATCACGATGCCCGGCACGGCTCTCATAGTTGAGTCGGATGACAGCGGTCGGTTCGAACTCGCCAAGGTTCGCCCGGGAATGCTTTCGATGCGGGTGCGTCGCCTTGGTTTCCTGCCAGACACCGTGGACATCCTGGTTCTTGCTGGTAAGACGGTCCCCCTCGACATCATGCTGTCGCGACTCACGGTGACCCTTACCCCGGTTGTGATCACGGGCCGCGCTGAACTGTCGGGATGGCGCGCGGGTTTCTACCAGCGCAAAACCGTGGGGTCCGGGCATTTCTTCACGCGAGAGGACATCGAAAAGCGGAACCCCAGCATGATGAGCGACATGTTCCGGATGATTCCCGGCGTGACGATCCAGCCGTCGATGGGAATGATCCGCAACCAGCTCCGCTTCCGTGGCTCGCGCGGGTGCGCGCCGCTCACGTGGCTCGATGGCACACC
>DATMBT010000137.1:0-3348 GCA_035559475.1 Gemmatimonadaceae bacterium | reverse complement strand
CTGGACGCTGCCGCGCTTCCGCTACGACCAGCTCATGTCGCTCGGGTGGAAGGTGTTCCTCCCGACGGCGCTGGCGTACATCGTCATCATCGCGGCGATGGTGCTGGCGCTCGACGCCGCAGGCATCGAGCGGGGCCTGGTATACGGCCTCATTCTCTTCGGTGCGAACGCCGTGATGCTGGTCGGCATGTTTGTGGTGCTCGATCGCGGCCGCATCCTGAGTCCCGCTTCTCCGCCGGCGGCCGGTTCGCGCCTGGCGCACCTCCGACAGCTCGCCGCCGAGCGGGCCAGACTTTCAGCCATGGGACCCCGCTGATGGCTATTGGCGTGAAGGTGCTCGAACGCCCGATCGAGCAGACCAGTTACGTCCGCGCGACGCTGTCGGGCATGAGCAACACGCTCCGTCACCTCGTGCGGCCTCACAAGGTCACCACACAGTATCCGGAAGAACGCGAGCCACTTTCCCGGCGCTGGCGCGGCACGCATCGCATGCTCACGACGGAAGACGGCAAGGCGAAGTGCGTCGCGTGTGGTCTCTGCCCGACGGTCTGTCCCGCCAATTGCATCAAGCTCGTGCCGGGCGAGGACGAGCAGGGGAACCGCTATCCGCTCGTATTCGAGATCGACGAATTCCGCTGCATCTTCTGCGGCTATTGCCAGGAAGTGTGCCCCGAGGAAGCCATCCACCTCGGCCGGCATTACGAGAACTCGGAGTACAGCCGCGAGGGCTTCGTTTACGACCTCGAACGGCTGACCGCACAGACGCACCCCGTCTGCGAGATGTGGGATCCTGCTGACCCGCGCGGCGAATAATCGAATGCCTTCGTCACCCGGCCTGTTCTACCAGGTTCAGTTCTACATCTTCGGACTGTTCGCGATCGCGTCAGCGCTCGCGTTCGTGACGCGCAAGAGTCCCGTCTCTGCCGCACTGTGGCTCGTGTCCGTGATGTTCAACCTGTCGGCGTTGTACGTGATGATGGGCGCGCATTTCGTCGGTGCCATCCAGGTCCTCGTGTACGCCGGCGCCATCATGGTCGTTTTCCTGTTCGTCGTTATGCTCCTCAACCTCGGCCATCCCTCCGAGTTGTCGGATATTCGCGGCAAGTGGGGCCGACTGGCGGCCGGAGGCATCGGCCTGGCAATGCTGGCACAGGTCATGGTGCTGGCGCGGTCGCGGTTCTTTCCGGCGCTGCAGCCAGAGACCAATCCCGTGTTCGGGGGAGCACCTGATCGCGGCGCGATAGGCACCATCGCGCAGCCGCTCTTCACGGAACACCTGCTCGCGTTCGAGCTCACCAGCATCCTGCTCCTGGCGGCGATTGTCGGCGCCGTGGCGGTGGGCAAGCGGAGGGCTGCGTCCACGTGATTCCGGAAGCCCTCGCGCTGTCAGCGGTATTGTTCACGATCGGCACGGTCGGCGTGCTCACGCGCCGCAATGCGATCGTGATCTTCATGTGCGTCGAGCTGATGCTCAATGCGGTGAACCTTTCTTTTGTGGCGCTGTCGAGGCTCTACGGCACCACGGGCCAGGTCTTCGTCGTGTTCGTGATGACGGTCGCCGCCGCGGAAGCCGCGGTCGGACTCGCGATCATCATCGCCATCTTCCGCCACGGCCAGTCCGTGAACCTCAAGAACATCAATCTCCTCAAAGGGTGATGCTGCTCCAGGAAGCTGCCGGCGCCGCACATCCGCTCGCGGGCACGATCGCGGAATGGATCTGGCTCGTTCCCGTCCTGCCGTTCCTCGGATTCATCGTGAACGGGTTGCTGTCGCTGCTGCCCGCGACGCACCTGGGCCCGGCTGATCCATCGGCGGCAGGGCACGACCACGCGCATGACGCGCACGGGCATGATCACGGCGGGCACGACGATCATCATCACGTGGTGCGGCACAAATACGCGCGGATCGTGAGCCTCGTCGGGCCGGCGGTGTTAGGCATCGCGTTTCTCCTGACGGCGGGAATCTTCCTCGCGCTGGCGGGCGCGCACGCCGAGGAACCGTTCGTGCGCACGCTGTTTCCGTGGCTGGTGACCGGCGGCCTGCACGTCGACGCGGCACTCCAGGTGGACCAGCTCTCGATGGCGATGACGATGGTCGTCACCGGCGTCGGCTTCCTGATCCACGTGTTCAGCGTGGGATACATGCAGGACGACCCCGGGTACCCGCGCTACTTCGCGTACCTCAACCTGTTCGTGTTTTTCATGCTCGTGCTGGTGCTCGGCGCGAGCTATCCGGTGATGTTCGTGGGCTGGGAAGGCGTCGGACTGTGCTCGTACCTGCTGATCGGGTACTGGTATTCCGAGAAGGCCAATGCCGACGCCGGAAAGAAGGCGTTCGTCATGAACCGCATCGGTGACTTCGGCTTCCTGGTCGCGATGTTCCTGCTCTTCGCCAACCTCGGCACGCTCGACTTCGTTGGTGTTGCGGGGCGGGTGTCGGAGTTGAGTGAGGGCGGCGCCGTCATCACCGCGATCGGCCTGTTCTTCTTCCTGGGGTGCGCCGGCAAGAGCGCGCAGATCCCCCTCTATACCTGGCTGCCTGACGCGATGGCCGGCCCAACGCCGGTATCGGCGCTGATCCATGCGGCGACGATGGTGACCGCGGGTGTGTACCTCGTGGCCCGTAGTTCATTCCTGTTCTCACTCGCTCCCGTGGCCAGTCTCACGGTTGCGCTCGTGGGCGCGGTGACGGCGCTGTTCGCCGCCACGATTGGCCTCAAGCAGTGGGACATCAAGAAAGTCCTGGCGTATTCGACGGTCTCCCAGCTTGGCTACATGTTCATCGGTGTGGGCGTGGGCGCATATGCGGCCGGCGTGTTCCACCTGGTGACGCACGCGTTCTTCAAGGCGCTGCTGTTCCTCGGCTCCGGCTCGGTGATCTTCGCAATGCACCGCGCGCTGCACCACACCGGTTCGCACGCTGACGCGCAGGACATGCGCAACATGGGCGGCCTGCGGAAGTACATGCCGTGGACGTTCGGCCTCATGTGGATCGCCACGCTCGCCATTGCGGGCATTCCGCCGCTGTCGGGCTTCTTCTCGAAGGATGAAATCCTCGCCTCGGTCTTCGCGCGCACCTCGCACTCGACCCTGGCCGAGGCGACGTGGTTAGGCATCCCCGGCTCGGCGCTGCTGATGCTGATCTATGTGCTGGGACTCGCCGCTGCGCTGCTGACCGCGATCTACATGACGCGGATGATGCTGTACACCTTCCATGGCCCGAACCGGTCGGGGGAAGCGGAGCGGAATCACCTGGCCGAGGCGCCGTGGGTCATGACGGCACCGCTGGTGGTATTAGGCGTGTTGAGCGCCATCGGCGGTGCGCTCAACTTCCCGGCGTTTTTCGGTT
>DATMBT010000136.1:0-5836 GCA_035559475.1 Gemmatimonadaceae bacterium | reverse complement strand
GACACGATCGACAAGCTGTCGGCGCGGTCGCTGAAGGCGGTGGGTGATGTCGCGTGGAAGCTGCTGCAACGATAGGGTGCGCTGCGCAGGGTGCGTAGGGTGCGTAGGGTGCGCAGGGTGCAATGACCCTTGCGCATGCACCCATTGCACCCATTGCACCCTTTGCACCCTGCGTTTTAAAGCTCCACCCGCGTTAGAACGGTTACGCACCTAATGGCCCGCACCAACACTTTCGGTGCGTGTCCACTTCCGCCGAACGTCGCGCCCTTGCCGTAATCGCCGCCATTGCTGCCCTGGGCGTTGTGGCCCGGGTCATCAAGTCGAAAGAGGCACGACCGGTCCCGACAGCGGAGGAGGTGCTCGCGCTCGACGCGCAAATCGCTCGCGTGAAAGCGGTCAGGGAGAAGGGAAAGACGGCAGGCTCGCGCAACGCTCGCACCCGGACCGCACCGCGCACTCGCGCGGATGGTGACTCGGCGCTGACGCGGCAAGTGACACCACCGAAGCGGGACGTCGTGCCGCGGCCGCTCGTCGATCTTGATACCGCGAGCGCCTCGACCATCGAGGCGCTTCCATGGATTGGCCCATCGCTCGCCGCCCGCATTGTCGAGAGCCGTGATCGGTGTGGGCCATTCGGCTCTATGGAAGCGCTGACAAGGGTTTACGGCATCGGGGAGGGGATGTCCAGGCGCCTCGCGCCGCACGTGACGTTTTCCACCCCCTCCCGTCCTATGGATGCGACTCGGACCGAAGCTTGTTCGGGACCCGCAAAAAGCGCCGCGCCCCGCCGGCGAGGCCGGTCATGACCGTCCTTGTCCCGAGTAGAGCGCGGCGCCGTCGCGTACATCTCGCTCCATCGCTGCACGAACACTCCTCCTCGCGCATAAAAGGAATGGCCAGCTCAGTCGCCGCGATGCCCGAGCGCATTACTGCGCTGCTGATAAACGAGGGGATCGTCTCGCGAGAGCTGGTCGAGCGCGCGCAGCGCGACGCGAAGCAGAACGGCACGACCGTGACGCTCGCCCTGATTCGCACCGGCGCGATCGCGGAAATCGACCTCACGAAGATCATCGCGAAGACGTACAAGATGCCCGCGGTGGACCTCACCAAGTTCGAGGTCGATCCCAAGATCCTTCGCCTGGTGCCGAACGACCTGGCGATGAAACACACGCTGCTGCCCCTCAAGCGAGACGGGCGCACGTTGACCGTCGCCATCGCCGACCCGACGGACCAGGGCATCCTCGAGGACCTCAAGTTCGTCACGCGGTACGACATCTTCCCCGTGATCGGCGGCGAGTCCACGCTGCGCACGGTCATCGAGAAGGCGTACGACTCCGGCGACGCCGCGATGGACACGCTCCTCAAGGACATCGCCCTCGAAGGCGACATCGAGGTCCTGGAGAACGACGAAGAGGATATGAACGCGGCGGCACTCGCGGCCGCCGTTGATGATGCGCCCGTCGTCAAGCTGCTCAACGCCATCCTGACGGACGCGGTGAAGCGCGGCGCGAGCGACATCCATTTCGAGAGCTTCGAACACGAGCTGAGAGTTCGTTACCGAATAGACGGCGCGCTGCAGGAAGTGATGAAGCCGCCGCCAAAGCTGAAGGCCGCGCTCATCTCGCGTTTCAAGATCATGGCGCAGCTGAACATCGCCGAGCGCCGCGTGCCGCAGGACGGCCGCATCAAGCTGAAGATCGCGAACAAGGTCATCGACTACCGCGTCTCGACGCTTCCGACGCTGTTCGGCGAAAAGGTCGTGCTCCGAATCCTCGACAAGGGCAACCTCACGCTCGACCTCGAGAAGTTCGGCATCGAGCCGCGCGCGGAAATCGAGTTGATGGAAGCGATCATGAACCCCTACGGCATGGTGCTCGTCACCGGCCCCACGGGTTCAGGCAAGACGACGACGCTGTATTCGGCGCTGTCCAAGATCAACACGATCGACCAGAACATCATGACCGCCGAAGATCCCGTCGAGTACAACCTCTTCGGGATCAACCAGGTGCAGGTGCGCACCGACATCGGCATGACGTTCGCCGCGGCGCTGAAGGCGTTCCTGCGCCAGGACCCGAACATCATCATGGTCGGCGAAATCCGCGACCTGGAGACGGGCGGCATCGCCATCAAGGCCGCGCTCACCGGCCACCTCGTGCTCTCGACGCTGCACACGAACTCGGCGCCGGAAACGGTCACGCGACTCCTCGACATGGGACTGGAGCCGTTCAACGTCGCCAGCGCGCTCAACCTGGTGGTCGCACAGCGACTCGTCAGGCGCGTGTGCTCGCGTTGCCGGCAGAAATACGACCCGACGCCGGAAGAACTGAACGGCGCCAAGGTATCGGCCAGCACCACGCTGGGTTCACTCCGGTTCACCGTGGAAGCCCTCGAGAACGCGAAAGCGAAGGCGCAGCCCGATGCGCTCCCGAAGCTGGCGAAGCTCTCCCTCGACACGACGATCGGTGAACTGCCGTTCTTCAAGGGCCGCGGCTGCGACGAGTGCGCCGGCACCGGCATGAAGGGACGGCAGGGCCTCTATGAGGTGATGGCCATGACCCCGACCCTCCGGAAGGCCATCCTGCAGAACGCTTCGGGCCAGGAAATCAGGGACGCGGCCGTCGCGGGCGGCATGCTCACGCTTCGCATGGACGGCTGGCTCAAGGTGTTGAAGGGCGTTGTGCCGCTCGAGCAGGTGATTCGCGAAACGTCGGCATAGTGACGCAAGGCACGTGGATGGGGGAGGTGGGAGGTGGGAGGAACCGCGCAATCCGAGGGGCACATCTGCTTCCTCCCAGATCCCACCTCCCCCCTCCGCTGTACGTGACCCCTTTCAGTGCTGGCCCGTCTCAACAGTAGCGAACGCCCCCTTACACGGGGGTGTGATGTCCTTGTCCCTGCGCCGTTTCCACCTAACGCTTCCTCGCCTGACGACTGATGTCGACACCGACGACTGCTCCCGCTGGCTCTAGCGCCTCCTCTGGAGGGGCAGCCGTCAGCTTGCGTTCACTCCTCGAGGAGATGATCGAACGCGACGCGTCCGACCTTCACATCACGGCCGGTGAGCGCGCGAAGCTGCGTGTCGACGGCGACATCGTGAACTCGAACATCGAGACGGTCCTGTCGCCCAAGGACACGCTGCAGCTGGCGTATTCGGTGCTGACCGAAAACCAGAAAAAGCGGTTCGAGATGGACGACGAGCTCGACTTCTCCTTCGGCATCCAGAACCTGGCGCGTTTCCGCGGCAACTGCTTCAAGCAGCGCGGCTGCGTGTCGATGGCGATCCGGCAGATCCCGTTCAACATCCGCACGTTCTCGGACCTCGGGCTGCCCGCGGTCTGCGCGCGCATGGCGGAGAAGCCGCGCGGGCTCGTGCTCGTCACCGGGCCCACGGGCTCAGGCAAGTCCACCACGCTGGCGGCGATGATCGACAAGGTCAACCGCGAGCGGAAGGGCCACATCATCACGGTCGAAGACCCGATCGAGTTCATCCATCGGCACCACAGCTGCATCGTGAACCAGCGCGAAGTGGGCAGCGACACGCACAGCTTCTCGAACGCGCTGAAGTACGCGCTGCGGGAAGATCCCGACGTCATCCTCATCGGTGAAATGCGCGACCTGGAGACGATCCAGGCGGCGCTCACCATCGCAGAAACCGGTCACCTCGTCTTCGCCACGTTGCACACCAACTCGGCGGCCGAGGCGATCAACCGGATCATCGACGTGTTCCCGAGCCACCAGCAGTCGCAGGTGCGGGCCCAGCTCGCGTTCGTGCTCGAGGGCATCGTGACGCAGACGCTGCTGCCGCGCGCCCGGGGCCGCGGTCGCGTGATGGCGGCCGAGATCCTCGTGATCACGCCGGCCATGCGCGCGCTCATTCGCGACGACAAGATCCACCAGATCTACTCCATGATGCAGTCGGGGAAGAAGTACGGCATGCAGACGTTGAACGACGCCCTGTACCAGTTGTACCAGGCCCGCGAGGTGACCGAGGACGAATGCCTTCGCGTGTCGAGTGATCCTAACGAGTTCCTCCGCATGATCGGGCGCAACCCGCAGGACGAGGAGTCCGAGCCGAAGCGTCCGTTGCAGGCCGTTGGAGGAAAGCGCTAGGGGAAGGCGGATTGCGGAAGGCGGATGGCCGACGAACCAGCGTCGCTTCCGCGCTTGTTTCCGCATCTGACCTCCGCCATCCGCCATCCGTAATCCCACACGCTATCCCACGAAGATGCCAGCCTTTACTTACACAGCGAGAAACGCCGCCGGCGAGCTGAAAACCGCCACGGTCGAAGCCGCGAACGCACAGGACGTGGTGGCGCAGCTTCGACGGCAGCGGATGACCGTCGTCAAGGTCGACGAGAACGCGAAGCCCAAGAAGATCTCGGGCAGCATCAAGATGCGGGACATCGTCATCTTCACGCGGCAGTTCTCGACGATGATCAACGCCGGCCTCCCGCTGGTGCAGGCGCTCGACATCCTGGCCAAGCAGACCGAAAACAAGGTGCTGGCCGCGGCCACCCGCGACATCGTGTTCGACGTCGAATCGGGTCACACGGTGGCGGACGCACTGGCCAAGCACCCGAAGGCGTTCAGTGAGTTGTACGTGAACATGGTCGCCGCCGGTGAGGCCGGCGGTATCCTGGACACGATCCTGATGCGCCTGGCGACGTTCATGGAAAAGAACGACGCCCTGGTCCGGAAAGTGAAGGGCGCGATGATCTACCCCGGCGTCATCATGAGCGTGGCCGTCATTGCGATCTCCGTGCTGCTGATCTTCGTGATCCCGGTGTTCCAGAACATGTTCGCCGGCGTCGGCATGGCCCTGCCGCTCCCGACGCGTGTCGTCATCGCCGCGTCCAACTTCCTCCGAGGCTACTGGTGGGCGGTGCTCGCAGCCGGAGTTGGCGGCTCATTCATGTTCAAGCGGTACTATGCCAGCTCAAGCGGCAAGCTGGTGATCGACCGACTGATGCTGAGGATCCCGGTGCTCGGCGACGTGTTGCGCAAGAGTGCCGTGTCGCGCTTCACCCGCACGCTCGGAACGCTCATCAGCTCGGGCGTCAGTATCCTCGATGGTCTCGAGATCACGGCGAAGACCGCCGGCAACCGCGTGATCCAGGACGCGATCATGCAGTCGCGCGCCAGCATCGCCGGCGGTGACACCATTGCCGCACCACTCCAGAAGTCGCAGGTCTTCCCGCCCATGGTGATCTCCATGATCGCCGTCGGCGAACAGACCGGTGGCCTGGACGAAATGCTCTCGAAGATCGCGGACTTCTACGATGAAGAAGTCGACGCCGCGGTCTCCAACCTGTTGTCACTCCTCGAACCAATCATGATCGTGTTCCTCGGCGTCGTCGTCGGCGGCATGGTGGTCGCGATGTACCTGCCGATCTTCGACATGATCAATGCGGTCCAGTAAAAGAAACCGGTAAAAGTTCGAGGGCCCTCGGCGATGCCGGGGGCCCTCATTCTTTTCGCTTTCCGCGCCCTGGCGTGACAAACCTGGTCGTTGCGACCGTGGCTGCGCTGTACCGACAATCGTCTTTCAGGTGGCAACTTGCCCTTTCGCCTTCGTGCTGGGGTTTGCCATGAACGAAACCCTGGGGGAAACCCCGGGGCTTTCGTTTTTCCGCACTCGCCATCATGGCTGACACCGCCTAACAACGCGACGCCGTCAGTGAGGCAACGGCGCAACTAAGCCGTAAGAGAGACGCGAAAACTCGGGGTACGCCTTATCCTCCCGGTATCGTTGCCAGGGAAAAAGCATTGGGTGCTTCACGTGCAATCGACGCAGGCGCGTCCCGAGACCAAACTGTGACTTTCGTCACAGTCGAAG
>DATMBT010000135.1:0-3320 GCA_035559475.1 Gemmatimonadaceae bacterium | reverse complement strand
GACGTGCATAACGCCGCTTACCCGAACGGAGAACTCAGAGGGCAGCTAACCAGGCGATAATCGCGCTAACGGAGAGCTCGCTCGAAGAGTCCGTGACAGGCGCAACTGGAAAGTCGGAATGGTCCAGCCGCAGGAGGTAGGGTGCGCCTTAACCCGAGTCCAATAGATCCCGGACCGGGTACCCGGTAACTGTGAGACGATAGCTCGCGCCGTCATGCGGGCAAATTGCGGCGCCATGCTGCAGCAGGCGCCGGTGGCTGATGTCCCGGCCTTCACGCGGAGGTAAAGATGAAAGTTCGCTACGCTGTCACCGCCCTTCTCGCCCTCACGACTGCCTTCACCGTCGCTTGCGACAATGACGAGGACGACGGCACTGGCCCAGTCGTGACACCCGAAGACTTCACAGCCGAATTGACCGGCGCGGCGGAGCGTCCGACTCCTGTCGTCACAACGGCCACCGGTACGGCTACCATCACGTTCACGCCGGCGTCGTCGAGCACCGCTGCATCAGTCGCTTATAGCGTCACGGTGCAGGGACTAAGTGGACCGCCCACGGTGGCGCACATCCACGGGCCGGCGGGCGTAGACGCGGCAGCATCGCCGATCGTCAGCTTCAATGTCACGACGACTTCGACGACGTCCGGCGTAATCGCCGCGGGCGTTTTTACGTCGACGGGACATGCCACGATTAACATGGATTCGCTGGCCGTGCTCCTGCGCAACGGCAACGCCTACGTGAACGTTCACACCGCCGCCAATCCAAACGGCGAGATAAGGGGCCAGATAGTCCCGTGATGTTGTAAGGCTCCAAGCGTCGCTGCCGACCACTCGTGATCGAGCAGCGGCCCCCTGTCAGCACCCGGCTGGCGTCGCTGAGGCTGCTCCGTACATTCCCGGACAACCTCAGCCCCAGGCGGGTGGCCCGTGGGACGCCTCATTCTGTTTCTGGCGGCTTTGTTGGGTGCGATCGGCGCGCCGCGTCTGGTTCTCGCGCAAGGCGCACCGAATGCATCCACGCGCCTGGACAGCACGGCGCGCACCCCCGGGTTTTTCACTCCCGTCGAACCCGTCCGCTTCACACTTACCGCGGACATCAAGCTTCTCCTGAGCGACACCGCCGACGAGGCGCCGTCCCGGGAAGCGTCGGTTTCTTTTCGCGATCCATCCGGCAAGTTGACCACGCTGCCGGTCACGGTGAAGACGCATGGCCGGTGGCGACTCACGCACTGCGAATATCCGCCACTCTCAATCACGTTTCCACCCGCACAAACGGCCGGCACACCGTTCGAGGGACTGCGCCAGGCCCGCCTGACGAGTTTCTGCAAGGATCACCCGGGTTACGAGCAATACATCCTGCAGGAACTGCAGCTCTACCGCATGTACCAGCTCCTGACGCGGTACTCGCACTCGCCGCGGGCCCTGCAGGTCGAGTACGTCGACGCCAGAACCGGTCGCACGCGCACGACCCGATACGCGTTTTTCATCGATGAACGCGATGCGGTCGCGACGAAGAACAGTTCCGCACTCCTGAAGGCCAAGGGCGCGATGAGCGGAGATCTCGAGCCGTTTCATCGCACGTTGATGGGTGTGTTCGAGTACATGATCGGGAACACCGACTTCCTGGTCTCCGAACTCCACAACGTCTTCCTGCTTGGCACGCCCGATGGCGAAACCATCGTCGTGCCTTATGACTTCGACTACTCGGGCGCCGTGAATACGGTATACGCCACTCCGAATCCGGTCCTGCCGATCCGGAATGTCCGCCAGCGTCATTTCCGCGGCTTCTGTGCCGACACGGCTGAATTCCGCAAGGTCTTCGCGCTGTTCAATGAGAAGAAGGCGACCATGAATGGCCTCTACGATGACCAGGTCGGCAAACTTCTTCGGCTCGATGTCGCGACTGACACAAAACGGTACATCGACGAGTTCTACCGGATCATCAACTCGCCCGTGCTGGCGAAGAGCGAAATCCTCGATCGCTGCCTGAAGCGCGAGTAAGCACCGGCGACCGTCGCCGCAGCAAACTGAGCACAGCTCGCGGCTACGGCTGTGTTTGTTCGCGACGACGTCGCGGAACGAGATTCTCGCAGCGGGGTCACGTTTGGTTTAACGGATTCCGCCGAGGAGGTCTCCACATGAAGTCGACAGCAGAGGCGCGGGAGTTGCTCGAGCTCGAACGGCGTTTCTGGAACGCCATGAGGGACAAGGACGGCCGGACCGCGGCGGAGATGACCCATGACAGCTGCATTGTCGTGGGCGCCCAGGGCGTTTCGGCCATCAATCCAGACACCATGGCCCGCCTGACGAGGGAGGGCGACTGGGAGCTCGAACGCTACATCTTCGACGAGTCCACAGCCGAGGTTCAGTTCCTCAACGACGACGTGGCGCTGGTCGCGTACAAGGTGCAGGAGAAACTCACCGTCGAAGGAAAACCGGTGAACCTGGAGGCGAACGACTCGTCAGTCTGGGTTCGCAGGAACGGCGGCTGGCTGTGCGCGATGCACACCGAGTCGGTGGCTGGCGACCCGTTCGGCCGCGACAGAGTCAAATCGGCCGGGAAGAGCGCCAAGCCGTCGGCGAGGTCAGTCGATTAACGTCGGCAGAGGCAAAGGGCAGAATGCAAAATGCAGAGTGCAAAATGCAGAGTGCAGAGCGCGGAATCACCGGCTCTCCATTCTGCATTCTGCATTCTGCATTCCGCACTCAAACCTCTCACGCCAGTGAGACTGCCACCTGCTCCAGCAGGTCCATCGCATCCTGCATGCCGCCTTCCATGCCGGAGTTGATGATCATGTCGCGAACGGCTTTCGTCCTCGTCTGCGTCAGAGTCGTAGACAGCGTTCGCCCGTTCTTCTCTACCAGTGTGAGGGTATTCAACGCAGCCTCTTCGCCGTCTTCTGCCAGCGGCGCGCCCTCATACACCTCGGTGTAGACGAGTCGCTCGTCAGGCACGATCTCCTTGTATTCGCCGTGAAACGCGACTTCGAAACCGCGGTCGGTCATCATCACCCACCGCCACTTTCCCCCCACGCGCAGGTCGATGTCGGCGCTCGTGACGGTGCCACGGTTCGCGTGCCACCACCGCTTCACCAGCTCGGGCGTGGTCCACGCCTTGTAGACCAGGTGCCGCGGCGCGTCGAATTCACGCTGGATCAGGATCTCCGTATCCGACGGCAGCGTCAGCACCGCCGAGCCCTTACTCGTCTTCAGCATTGCCCTGCTCCTCCCTTTTCAGTTCGTCCAGCAGGTCGCCCATTGCATCGAACCGTTCGTTCCATGTCCGCTCGTAGTTCTTCACCCAGTCGTGAATCGGCTTGAGC
>DATMBT010000134.1:0-4193 GCA_035559475.1 Gemmatimonadaceae bacterium | reverse complement strand
AAAACCTGTCGCCACGAACGGTCGAGTGCAGTTCCTGCTGCGTTAGGCCGACATGTTTTTTTGAAGGCGATCCGTGCGCGCACTCGCTATAATCAACGCGGTTCTTTCCGCGACAACCGAACGAAGCAAGGACTCACGTTTCCGCTCGCCCGTGGTGTGTGCGGACTGCTGACGATGGTCAACTATACGGAACGGATCTCTCTGCTGATGGCGGACGTGGTACAGCGCGTGCCCACGTTGTCGTTCATCGATATGAGCAAGGTGCTCGTCTTCGCGCGGTCGGGCCGCACGAACGCAGAGGGCGCGTACGCCACGTGCCACTGTGTGTGCCTTCCGGCGAGTGAACCCGGTTATTACTTCTGGCGCGACCGCCGCAGCGGCAAGCTGACGCGCCGTTCCGAGTGGTTTGTCACCAAGTCTCCCTCCGTGACTGTCGGCGGCACGTCGGTCGACTACATGATCTCGTTCACGCTGCCGCGCTTCTGCGATCAGCTGCTGTCGCGTTCACGCAAGCAGGTGCACTACGTCGGTCAGCCGAACTGGATTGCCAAGCTCGATACGATCGTTCACGAGCTCTATCACATCGATCCTGATGCTCCCGGCATCCGCCGAATGGAGCGAGCCGACGGGACGTACTCGGCGAACTGCCACGGTCACCGCTTCTTCGAAGACGTCGTCGGGATGGTGAATCAGTACCTGGCCACCAAACCTGATCCGGCGACCTACGACTTCCTCAGCTACAACCTCACCGAGCTCACGGATCGTTTTGGCGGTGTCGTCGGCACGACGTTTAAATCCTTCCCGTCGTATCCGCAGCGCTATATGGAAGTGCTGAAGCCGCAGCCCGAGGCGACGCCCGAGATGAACTGTCGCGTCGAGCCTGTGAAGGTGTCGCAGGTGCAGACGCACTTCACCGAAGACGATCTCATGATGAGGGAGTTCCGGGTGGGTGCCTCACGCCGCGTCGTACGGACGGGCAAGTACCGCGCTGCTTAGGCCTTCGCCCTTGGCCCTTTGGCCTTCGCCCTTGGCGCTTAGGCCTTCATTTATGAGTTCGGCACTTCAGCAGTTGTGACCCGCCGCGCGCCAACCCAGCGATCAGCCCAGTAGCCGGTCGAATAGCGCTCGACCCGCACCACGCCACGTGAGCTTGGCGCGTGGACGAACTCGCCGCCGCCAAGCGCGATCCCCACGTGCGAAGCCCCAGGGGAAACCGTCTCGAAGAACACCAGATCACCGGCTCTCACATCGCCGGTGTCGATATCCCGACCGACTCGATACTGCTGCTTCACCTCGCGGGGAAGAGCGACTCCCTGCTGCGCGAATACCCACTGCACGAAGCCGCTGCAATCGAACCCGGCCAGATCGCTGCCGCCGTTCCGATAGGGTGTTCCCCTGAGAGAGAGCGCCAGCGACACGACCGCGGGTTGAAGGGAGTCTGGCGTGTCCGCCCGTTCGCCTTCGGGAACCGACCGTGGCGGAACTGCGGCTCCCGGGAACGGCCTCGGCGTGGCGACAACGGTCCCCTTCGCGGCGCAGCCAGCCGCCAGCATCGACGCCACAACCGTGAGCACCCGAACCCCGGACACGAACCTGGAACCGGGCACCTGGAACTTCGAACGGTAGGTCACCATGCTCTTATCGTCGTAACCCTCTGCGTTACTTAGTCTTTACGGCGTCAGCGTCTTGACAGCCCAGCCATCGGACGGCATCATTGATCGAGTCATGGAGCAAGCGCTCCTTCTGAACGCGTCGTACGAACCTCTCAAGGTCGTTCACTGGCAGAAGGCGATTACGCTCTGGTGCCAGGGGAAGGTCGAGGTGATTGCGGTCCACGACCGCGAGATAAGGGCGGTGTCCGTCAGCTTCAAGCTGCCCTCCGTCATCCGCCTCCTCCGATTCGTCAAAATCAAGCGCCGGTTCGATTACGTCCCGTTCTCCCGCGCGAATATCTACGCGCGCGACAACCACAGCTGTCAATACTGCAGTGAGACGTTCCCCACGGCCGAGCTGACGTTCGACCACGTGGTCCCGGTGGCTCATGGCGGCCGCAAGGACTGGGAGAACATCGTGACATGCTGTGTCAGTTGTAACAGAAAGAAGGGCGGGCGCACGCCTGGCGAGGCGGGCATGAGGCTGCAGCGTCACCCGCGCCGCCCCGATTCAGCGCCGGCGATCCGGATGACGATCAAGTTCGGCATCAACAAGGCACCCGACGCCTGGCGCGACTATCTGTACTGGAACCTCGAGCTCGACGACGAGACTTAAGAGCAGGCCTCAGGATTCAGGCCTCAATTCAGTAGGCCTCAGGCGTCCACACTCACCCGTGCCAACCATCACATCTGTCATCCCGCCGCGCGTTGTTGAAGGCGGCCGCGTCGCGCTTACCGGATCGGATCTGTCAACGGAGATCGTGCCGTCGGTCGTGGTCGGTAACGAGCCGGCACGGACCCTCTTCGCCAGCTCGAGCAAGATCGTCATCGATCTGCCTGAAGACATTGAGGGCGGACCCACACCGGTGCGGATCGCGAGCGTGCCGGGCGAGACGATTTACCTCTCGGTCGGTGCCGTCTGGGCCACCGGGCTGCATCAGGTGGACAACCCGGTCTTCGATCCCGCCGGCAACCTCTTCGTCACCTACAGCGGATCGCGCGGGCAGGAGTCGCCCGTGTCCGTGTTTCGTGTCACCCCGGAGGGCTCGCGCGAACCATTCGTCTCGGGCATCGTCAACGCGACCTCGCTGGCCATTGGGCCTGACGGACACCTCTACGTATCAAGCCGGTTCGAGGGTGCCGTCTACCGGGTGAAGGCCGACGGCTCGCACGAACAGGTGGCCGCGGATCTCGGCGTTGCCTGCGGACTGACGTTTGACGACGACGGATCGATGTACGTGGGCGATCGTTCCGGAACGATCTTCCGCGTGCGCGAAGGCAAGGCGACAGCGTTCGCGACGCTGCCAGCGAGCGTTGCGGCCTTTCACCTGGCGATGAGCGAAGACGGCGAGCTGTTCGTCAGCGGACCGACGCTCGGCACCTACGACCACATTCACCGCATCAACCGTGACGGCGAGGTACGGACGGTGCCCACTCCGTTCGGCCGGCCGCAGGGCCTGGCGTTCTCCCCTGACGGCGCGCTGCACGTCATCGATGCGCTTGCCGGTGCCAGTGGTCTCTACCGGTTTGCCTCTCTTGATTCGGAGCCTGAGCTGATTGTCTCCGGCGGCTCACTGATTGGTGTCGCCTTCGGTCCGAACGGTGAGCTGGTGGTTGCTTCGAACGAATCGGTGTATCGCTTCGAATAGCAGTCCCAAATTCCGCCTTGAGGCGGACCCGAAGCGCGCATCTCTGCATTAGACTTTGCCCCACATGCAGCTCCTCGCGCGCAAGCCCATCGCCGACCTGCAGCCGCAGGACGGCCCTCACTCACTGAAACGCGTGCTCGGGGCGGGCGATCTGATCATGCTCGCCATCGGTGCGGTGATTGGCGCCGGCATCTTCGGGGCGATCGGCACCGCCGCCGCCGGGCAGGTGGGGCCGAACGGCGAAGTCATTCGCTACGGCGCGGGCCCGGCGCTGATTTTTTCGTTCGTCCTGCTCGGCGGCGCGTGTGCACTGGCTGCGCTCTGCTACGCGGAGCTGGCGTCGATGATTCCGCAGGCCGGCAGTGCCTACGCCTATTCCTACGCGACGTTAGGCGAGCTGGTGGCGTGGATCATCGGATGGGATCTGATCCTCGAGTACGCGGTTGGCAACGTCGCCGTCGCGATCTCGTGGGGTGACTACTTCACGACGCTGCTGCGCGGCGTAAACCTCTCCCTTCCGGCATGGCTGACGACCGGCTATCGCACCGCGCTCCTCAGCTCGAACGCCGACGTTCACGGGTTGCTCGATACCGCACCGCATCTCGCCGGTATTCCAATTCTGGTGAACCTGCCAGCGTGCGGCATCGTGCTGCTGATCACGTGGCTGCTGCTGCGCGGTGCCCGTGAGACCTCGACGGTCAACAACGTGATGGTCGTCATCAAGCTGCTCGCGTTGGGACTGTTCGTCGGCGTCGGCCTGATGAATATCCACCCGGCGAACTACACACCGTTCGCCCCGAACGGGTTCACGGGGATTCACCAGGGCGCGGCGATTGTGTTCTTCGCTTACATCGGTTTCGACGCGATCTCCACGGCTGCGGAGGAAACGAAA
>DATMBT010000133.1:0-8926 GCA_035559475.1 Gemmatimonadaceae bacterium | reverse complement strand
TCAGCGTGACGGACTCGCTGCGGGTGAACTCGCCACCGAATTCGGCGTCGAGCGCGGTGCTGGCCTGGGGTGCCATGGCCGCCAGTCGTGCCGTGCGGTTTCGCGTTGCGCCTAACGGTTCCGCCTATATCCCGTCGGGTCGCGGCCGCGCACTGGCCTCGCCGGTCACGGCCTCGATGCCCGCCACGTTGCCGATGCGTCCCATCGCCCCGGGGGCGAGCTGGAACAGCGTCCTGCAGGTGCCGCTGGCGAGTTCCGTGGACCCGAAAGGAACGGCCACGCTGGTGGCCACCTTCACCTTCGACTCGCTGTCGAAGTCGGGCGAACTTGCCTTTATCTCCCTCAAAGGCCGCCTGATGAAGGCCGACGTGGACGCAACCCCGCCGACGGTGGGCAGGAGCACAGTCGAAACGTCAGGAACGGTGGAGGGGCAAGTGCTGCTGGACCGGCGACGCGGGTGGATCACGGACGCCAGGACGACGTTTTCGCTCTTCTCGCTGGTGACGCCGGCCGATCCTGCCAAGGCGCCGATGAGGGTGAAGATGACGATTTCCCAATGGCTACGGGCGATGTAGAAGTGAATGTCAGAGGTCTGACTCGGATGTCGGATGTCGGATGTCAGATGTCGGATAAACTGCCACGTCCGGATTGGAGCGGACTTGACTCGAAGCATCAACCCCCGGCCGCGCGGCCCAATCTGTCCGATCGGAGTGCAGTTGTCCGACCTCCGACCTCCGACCTCCGACATCCCGGTATATTTGCCGGCGTAGCGCGCAGTATCCCGCCCCCGTCATGCGCCTCGTCCACCTCTCGGATCTCCATCTAGGCTACCGCCAGTTCCAACGCCAAACCGCCTCCGGCATCAACCAGCGAGAGGCGGACGTGGGGTCGGTGTTTCGCGCCGCCATCGACAAGATCATCGACCTCAAGCCGGATCTCGTCGTCATCGCCGGCGACGTCTTTCACAATGTCCGGCCGCCAAATCCTGCTATCCTCCTCGCGTTCACGCAGTTCTCCCGGCTCGTTCGCGAACTGCCTGACGCGATCGTCGTCATCGTGGCCGGGAACCACGACGCGCCACGCTCGGCGGAAACCGTCTGCATCCTGCGGCTCTTCCTGCCGCTCGGGATCCATGTCGTCGACACCGAGGCGAAGCGGCTGACCTTTCCGGACCAGGACCTCGCGGTGCTCGCGATCCCGGACACGCCGGCCCCGCGGCCCGCGCTCCATCCGGATCCCGAGTTCCGTCGCAACGTCCTGGTCATGCACTCGGAGTTGCGGGGCATCATCCCGCTGTCCGCCACAGACACCGAACGCGCGGCGTTGCAGGTGGATCCCGACGACATTGGCTACGATCGCTGGTCGTATGTGGCGATGGGTGAATACCACATCCATCGCCGGCTTCACCACAACGCGTATGACTCCGGTGCGCTGGAGTATACGAGCTTCAACATCTGGGGCGAGCTTCAGGAGGAGAAGGAAGCCCGCCTGCGCGGCAAGGGCATCGTGGAATACGACCTCGATGCGAAGAAGAAGGTGTTCCACACGCTCACGCCGGCGAGAGCACTGGTTGACCTGCCCATCGTCGATGCCAGCGGCCTCACCGCCGTCGAGGTGGACACCGCCATCCGCGACAACGTGGAGCGCTGGCCCGGCGGTATCGAGGATCGAATCGTCAGGCAGGTTGTCATCGATATCCCACGCCACATTTCGCGCGAGCTCGACCAGCGCGCGCTGCGTGAATACAAGCGCCGTGCACTCTCCTTCCAGCTCGACTCGCGACGCCCGGAAATCCTTCGCCAGACCGGTTCGGGCGCGGCCGGACGGAAGGCATCGTTGACAGACACGGTACGCGACTGGCTCTGGGCACGAAACCTCCCACCAGACGTCCCGCGAGACGCCTTCGTGGAGCTGGGGCTGCGCTACCTCAAGCAGGCTGAATCGACTGAAAGTGATGCCCTCTCGGTGACGGTGGACACTCAGTGAGGCTCAACAGCCTTCAACTGACGAACTTCCGTCAGCATGCCGAGACCCGGATTGCATTCGACATCGGGTTGACCGGCATCATCGGGCCTAACGGGGCCGGCAAGAGTACTGTCCTCGAGGCCATCGCGTGGGCTCTGTACGGCCAGTCGGCCGTGCGTGGAACCCGTGACTCCATTCGGAACGTGCGGGCCGGCCCACGGGCGCCGGTCAGGGTGGAGCTCGACTTCGACCTCTCGGGTCACCGGTACCGCGTTGTGCGCGCGCTGAGCAGCGCCGAGTTGTACCTCGACGGCGGCAGCGAGCCGATCGCCACTGGCATCACTGACGTGTCGGACCTGCTCTCACGCCGCCTCGGCATGACGCGCGCCGAGTTCTTCCACACCTATTTCACCGGACAGAAGGAACTGAGCGTGATGGCGGCGATGACGCCGGCAGAACGTGCACAATTCCTTTCCCGCGTGCTGGGGTACGACCGGATTCGCACGGCGCAGGGGCTCGTGCGGGAGCGGCGGAAGCTGCTCGGGGCGGAGATCAACGGAGTGAAGGGGATGATGCCCGATCCGGCACTGGTCGAGTCGATGCTGAAGGAATCTTCGGCACGCCGGAAGGAGGCTGCACGCCGTCGTTCCGTCGCGAACACCACGCATCGTGACGCCGCCGCCGCGCTGGCCCTGATCACTCCGCAGTGGGAAGCGGCGCAGCGCGCGCGTGAGGCGCTGCAGCAGCTCCTGGCTGACCTGCGCCTGGCAGAGCAGGGCGCCGAGGGCCTGTCGCGCGACGCCGAACGCGTGGCGCGCGAGCGGGACGGTGTCGCAGAGGCCCGCAGGGAACTCGATTCCGTCACCGCGCAACTCGCGCCCCTCAGCGAGGTGATGGAGGAATTCGATGTTCTCGATGCGCTCGCCCGCGAGGAAGGTCGTCGCAAGGCGCTGACCGAGTCAGTCCGATCCCTGACGGACGAGCTCGCGGCCCTGCGTACTCGTCAGGCAGGACTGGCCAGCACGGCGTCGCTGCTCGACGGATCCGCGAACCAGCTCGCGATTCGCACGTCGGCATATGAAGGGGCGAGCGCTTCCCTTGAAACACGGCGCACGGAGTGGGTACGGGACCGGCAGGAAGCCACCACGAAGCGTGATGCATTGCGAGCGCAGTACCAGGACGTGAAGATCCATCGCGACCGCATCGTTGACCTCGGCGATGACGGCGTTTGCCCGACGTGCCAGCGGCCACTGGGCGAGCATTATCGCACGGTACACGACAGCCTGGATGAGCAACTCGAAACCATCCTCGTGGACGGCAAGTACTTCGGCACGCGACTGGAACAGCTCGATGCCATGGAACCCGAGTTCAAGGCGCTCGAGGAACAAAGGAAGGCGTTGCGCCAGGAGGTGAATGAACTGGAGCGACAAGTCACCAGGTGCCAGGCCGCGGTGCAGGAACTGGCGCAGGTGGGCCGCGAGGTCGCGACAAAGGAACAGCGACAGGAACAACTGGCGACCGAACTCCGTGGGATACCCGCTGGCTTCGACGCGGAACGCCATGCGACACTCGATCGCGAGCTCAAGCGCTTTGGTCCGCTGAACGAACAGGCGGCTCGCCTGAGCGCGCGGGTCGATCGTGAGCCGTCACTGCAACAGGAACATGAGCGCATTGGGCGCCAGTTGGCGGATGCCCTGGATCGGGTGGCATCGCTCAAGGCGCGCTATGAGGAAACGCACTTCTCGGAAGAGGACCTTGAGCGCCAGCGGCAGGAGTACGGGGAAGCGGTGTCCGCCATGCGGCTCGCAGAACTGGAACAGCAGGCCGCGATCCTGGACGAAGGCCGCGCGGCCGAGGCGGTCGCCACGGCGGAACGCGCGCGGCTTGACCTCGAGCGCGCGCGAGAAATGCTTGCAAGACTCGAGTCCGAGTGGCGGATGCACGACGAACTCGATCGTGCGTACACCGACCTCCGCACGGACCTGAACTTCCAGTTGCGGCCGGAACTGTCCGAGGTCGCGAGCGCTTACCTCGAGGAACTGAGCGACGGCCGGTATCGTGAGCTCGAGATCGACGACCAGTACAACATCGTGGTCCTCGAGGACGGCATACCGAAGCCGGTGATCTCCGGCGGTGAAGAAGACCTGTCGAACCTGGTCCTGCGCCTGGCTATTTCGCAGATGATCGCGGACCGGGCCGGCCAGTCATTTTCCCTGCTGGTGCTCGACGAGGTCTTCGGCTCGCTCGACGATGACCGCCAGCGACGCGTCCTCGGTTTGCTGCGCCGCCTTGTGGACCGCTTCGCGCAGGTCATCTTGATCACACACGTGGACGTGATGAAGTACGATGCGGTCGACCACGGTTTCATGATTCACTACGACGATCAAGCAGGCACGTCAGTCGTTCGATCCTTTGGTGTCCCCGACCTGGACGAATTTGCCGAGGAAGTCGCTCGCGCAGTCGCCTGACCTCCCATGACGCTCGCCCGCCCTTCCCGCCGCACGGCTGACGCATTTGGTCCGGTGCAGGGAGGTCACGCGGACATCGCGGAACTCAATCGCGTGTTCAGCGACGCCTTCACGGAACGGTACCGGAAGGACGGCATGACCGGCGTTCGCGTCCCGCAGTTGAATCCGGTGATCTGGCGTTATGCAATGGACGATGCCAACGGGGGCGCGCTGATCTGGCGCAATGACCTCGGCGAGATGGTGGCGTTCAACATCGCGCACGCGTCGGGCGCTGAAGGGTGGATGGGACCACTGGCGGTTCATCCGGAGTGGCAGGGAATCGGCCTCGGGAAGTCCATCGTACGGGCCGGCATCGACTGGCTCGAGGCACGCGAGACCAGGGTGATCGGACTCGAGACGATGCCGCGCACCATGGACAACATCGGCTTCTATTCCACGCTCGGATTCGTGCCGGCGCGCCTGACGATTACGGTGACGCTGGACGCCGCGCGCGCTGATGCCCCGGTATCACTGCTGTCGCGAATGCCGTCATCCCTCCGCGACGACCTTGTGCACCAATGCCACGCGATCACCACGTCGCGCATCTCCGGCTACGACTACACGCGCGAGATCAGCCTGACGAGTGAACTGGGCCTCGGTGACACGGTGCTCCTGGAGCGGGCCGGCCGCGTGCGCGGGTTCGCGGTGTTTCACTCCGTGCCGCTCGTCGAAGGGCGGCCGCGCGAGGAAATGCGGATCCTGAAGCTCGTGGTCGAGCGCGAGGAGGATCTCGATGAACTCGTGCGGATGTTGACGGTGGCGGCGCGCCGCACGGGCACCAAGCGCATCGCCATTCGCGCGCAGGGCGAGTACCCGGGTGCCTATCGACGCCTGGTGGCCCTGGGTGCGCGCGTCCGATGGACGGACCTGCGCATGGCCACCGCCGGGCGTGCAGAACCTGTCGCCCGGGAGGGGGTCGTCTTCAGTAACTGGGAGATCTGACAGCGCAACAGTGCCGTTGGCCCAGTTACTTCGTGCGGTGCTGGTTCGTAGTCTGAGCGCCGCGCATGACGATTCGCCAGATGAGGACAAACACTCCTGCACTCAACAGGAGGTTGATCCAACCTGGTGCCTCGAAGAAAAATGTTCCCGCGGCCCAGAGCACCAGCATTACTAACGCGGCAAGTAGTCTGACATCCATAGGGAGTAATCCTATTTGACCGGGCACGATCGCGCTCGTACATTGGCCACGACTTATTGAACAAGGGGCGAAGAGACCGATTTTTGAGCCAACAAGTCCAGCGAGGGGTCTCGACATACTGTGTCGACGTCACGCCCCAGTGCGGGGAAGACGGAAGCATGGTGAGAGCCTTACACAATTTCGTTTGGGCTTCAAAAAACACTCTTCGTTCCGCCTTTGCGAGGGGGCTCCGAAAGGGGCCCTCTCGTTTTTTTCGGAGGGCGGAGGGCGGACGGCGGATGGCGGAAGACGGATGTGCGGTAAGATTCAGGTGCACCCGCGGTCACTCGTCGATTCTGCCATCCGCCATCCGCCATCCCGCTTGAATGCCGAACGTGACTGTCGTTCGCCGGTTGACCTTCAACGCCGCTCACCGGGTCCACAATCCGGAACTCAGTGACCTCGAGAATGCGCGCCTGTTCGGGAAGTGTAACAACCCGAACTGGCACGGTCACAACTACATCCTCGAAGTTTCGGTACGCGGTGAGGTGGAGCAGAAGACCGGCTACGTGCTCGACCTGGCGAGGTTGAAGGAAATCGTCGGCCGTGAGGTCATCGACAAGGTTGACCATCGCAACCTCAACCTCGATGTCGACTTCATGCGTGGCATCATTCCGACGACCGAGAACCTGGCCGTTGGAATCTGGAAGATCGTGGTACAGGCAATCGCCCCAGCGCAGCTCGTGCTGATCCGGCTGTGGGAGAGCGAGAACAACCGCGTCGAGTACGCCGGTGAATAGACCCGGCCCGACGCTGAGCTGCTCGTGAACGACGAACGACCGCTCGACGGACGCACCATCGTAGTGACTGGTGCGTCGCGGGGCATTGGATTGGCAATCGCTCGCACCCTGACCGAAGCTGGTGCGAGGCTCTTCTGCATCTCACGGGCAGGGCAACGCCTCGCCGACGCCGTTGCCGCGCTCGGCTACTCCGCGGTCGCGGTTCCGTGCGACTTGTCGATGCCTGACGAGATCGATCGCGCCGTCGCCACCGTGTTGCAACAATGCGATGGCCCTCCCGACGTGCTGGTTCAGGCGGCCGGCGTCTTTCCGCTGGCTCCGGTGGAAAAGACGACGCCCCGCGACTTCGAGGACGCGTTGCAGGTGAACCTCCTGGGTCCATATCGACTCGCACAGCCATTTGTCGCCGGCATGCGGTCACGCGGATCCGGTCATGTCGTCACAATTGGATCCGTGGCTGATCGAACAGTGTTCCCCGGAAATGTTGCCTACGGTTCCAGCAAGTTCGGCGCGCGCGCGGTTCACCAGGTCATTCGCGAGGAGTACCGGGGAACCGGGGTGCGGGTTTCGCTTGTTTCTCCGGGTCCTGTCGACACCGCGATCTGGGATGCCATCGATCCGGACCACCGTCCGGGTTTTACGCCACGGGCGAAAATGCTGCGTCCGGAAACGGTCGCCGATGCGGTCCTTTTCGTGCTGACCCGTGATGGCGACACGAACATCGACGAGCTTCGGCTCAGTCGTTCGTGACTGACCGCGCACGCTCGTGTTGTTAGCGCTTGTCGACTCGCTGCGCTGCCCGGTTGACCACGAGGAATCTGCCCTCGTGCTCTCCGCCGATTCGTGGATGGGGTCGCGGGTGGTCTCGGGCACGCTGGGATGCCCGGTCTGTCATGCGCGATATGCCATCCATGATGGCGCGGTGGACTTTACGGGCGGTGCTCCAGGCGACTTCCCCTTGCTGGCGCAGCCCCTGAAGTCCGACGGGATGAGGCTCGCGGCGCAACTCGGGCTGGGCGAGCCGGGCGGACTCGTTATGCTCACCGGTCGTTACGCGGCGCTGGCGGAATCACTCGGCGAGGTTGTCGACGTGACCTGCATCGTCGTCGATCCGGGGCATGTCCCCCCGGCCGCTATCAGGTTTGAACTGCGCGACCGTATCCCGCTGGCTGGCGCGACGCTGCGGGGGGCGGCCCTCGACGAGCCACGCGCAACGCCAACCTTTCTCGCCGAAGTCACTCGCTGCATGCAGGTGGGCGGTCGAGTCGTGTCTCCCGCACGGTCCGTGGTGCCTGACGGGGCCCGGCTCATTGCCCGTGACGAGCAGGAATGGGTGGCCCAGGTCGAGGGATCCGTGCCGGTCATTCAGTTGAGGCGCGTGCCGCGTTAGGGGAGGGGCCATTGATTGAGCGCCGGCGACGCCTTTCTGGCAGGAGTTGTTGCGCCCGAACGTCACCGTTACGCCACAGGCCGATTTGTCACGCTGCGGGTCAGCAGCGAGCGCCGGGTGCCGGCTTTCAACCTGCGCAGGCCTGTTCGGCGGGCCTTCGACCGCCTCGGGGGCCTAGAACGCCAATGTGCCGCAAGGAGATACGCATTAGAGCGGGTCAACGACCCCCCGCCAGGTGAGGGACTCAGGGGCTCCAGTTTGGAGCGCCTGGACCAGGTCGTCAGGCGGCACGGTGGATGCTTTGGGTGGCCGTGCCAGTTCAGTCGGCTCGCGCTTCCCCGATCGCCATTCCCGGTGACTTCGGGGCTGAACCAGTGGTTGTGAGCCGTTTGTCAGACAAATCCCAAGTGAGGGCGGAGACGATGAATACGCGGTTTCGAGTGACCACTCTGGCGTTGGCGGCGGCGGCGTTTGCCGTTGCGTGCGCCGATCCCGTCACGGGGCCAAGCCGGACGTTGGTGCCCGATGGCGTAGCGCGGTCAGTTACACCTAACGTGATCAACTTCAAGGGCGGCCAGACCTATCCAACCGGTGTCGCTGACGGACAGATCATTCTCTGCAAGACCGGTGATGCCGCGGGTACGTTCAGCTTCTCGGTTTCGGTCAATAGTGGTGCCGCCTTCAACGTGACGCGCACCCTGGCCAGCGCCGGCGCCACCGATTGCGGCAGCGGTCCGATCTACCAGACGGCCGTGAGCGGAAACGGTGCGCCCGAATTGGTCGAGATCATTGAAGCAGCCCAGGCCAACTGGGCCTTGATCAACGTCGACATCGTTCAACATCTCGGGTCGGGGATCTATAACGCGGGCGGTTACACGGCTCCGCGCCTGGACGACACCTTCGATGTCTCGACTCGTTATGCCAGGTTATACATCAACAACGACATGGCCCGTACGGTCACGTTCACGAACGATTACACGGCACCGCCGCCGGTGGGCGGCCTGGGTTGCACGCCCGGCTACTGGAAGCAGGATCAACACTTCGACAGCTGGCCGAACCCGCCGTATGCGCCGAACAACAGCTTCAACACAACGTTCGGGATTGGCACGAACTGGTTCCCGAACTCACTGACACTGGTTCAGGC
>DATMBT010000132.1:0-26711 GCA_035559475.1 Gemmatimonadaceae bacterium | reverse complement strand
ACAGGCTTTTGCGAGGGCCGGCCGGCTCGTTCTCAGTAACGCGAAGAACGACCGCATGGACGCCGACGTACCGCTGGTGATTCCGGAGGTGAACGCGCCGCATCTCGCGCTGCTCGAGACCCAACGCCGCACTCGCCGCTGGACGGGTGGCATCGTGACGAACGCCAATTGTGCCGCGACGGTCGCGGCGATGGCGATGGCGCCGCTGCACGAGGCGTTCACCATCACGCGCGCCATGGTGTTCACCATGCAGGCCGTCTCGGGCGCGGGGTATCCCGGCGTCGCCTCGCTCGACATCCTCGGCAACGTGATTCCCTATATCGGCGACGAGGAGCCGAAGGTCGAGCGTGAGCTGAACAAGATGTTAGGCAGGTTCGCGGGTGAAACGGTGGAGGCAGCGCCAATGAAGGTGAGCGCGCACACCAATCGCGTGGCCACCGAACACGGTCACCTCGTGTGCCTGTCGCTTGGCTTTGACCAGCGTGTCTCTCCCGACGCGGCCATGGAGGCCATGTGCACCTGGCGCGGTCACGCGGACGCGCGCGGCCTGCCGAGCGCGCCGGAGCTGCCGCTCGTCGTTACGCGCGAGCCGGACCGGCCGCAGACCCGGCGTGATGTCTGGGCGGGGCGGGGGATGACGGTGACGGCGGGACGGATCCGTCCCGATCCGCTCTTCGACATCAAGCTGGTGGCGCTGGGTCACAACATCATTCGTGGTGCAGCCGGCGGTTCGGTGCTCAACGCGGAGTTGCTGGCGTCGCGCGGGTTGCTGCCGCCGGCATGATCGTCGCCAAGTTTGGCGGAACGTCGGTCGGGGACGCGGCCGCGATTGAACGCGCCGCTGGCATCATTGGCGACCGGGTGTCCCGCCAGCCACTGGTGGTGGTGTCCGCGTTAGGCGGTGCCACCAACGCACTGATCGACCTCGCCGAGCAGGCCGCGTCGGGACAATTCATCCTGGCCATCCGTGGCGTGGAAGCGCTCCGCGAGCGTCACCTGAAAGTCTGTTCCGAATTGCTCGGCAACAGCTCCGACGCGGTGGACGTCGCCGGCGAACTGTCGGCCACGTTCGACGAACTCGCCGCGCTGGCCGAGGCGTTATCGGTCCTGGGCCACGCCACCCCCCGCAGTCTCGACGCCATCGCCGCCAAGGGCGAGTTGTTGTCGTCGGAGCTTGTGGTGGCCGCGTTTCGCGCCCGGGGCATCCCGGCGGAACTGGTCAACCCGGGTGACGTGATGATCACGACCGATGCCTTCGGCAAGGCCGAGCCGCGGACGGATCGGATCGTTGAGCGCGCCGGAGCGGTCATCCGTCCCATCCTCGCCGCTGGTCGCGTTCCGATCGTCGGGGGTTTTGTCGGTGCGACCGAACATGGCATCACCACCACGCTGGGACGCGGTGGGAGTGACTACAGCGCATCGTTGTTAGGCGCAGCGCTGGGAGCCGAAGCCATAGAAATCTGGACCGATGTCGACGGCATGCTCACGGCGGATCCGCGGGTGGTGCCGGACGCGCGGCTCATCGACCGGATCCGGTTCGACGAGGCAAGTGAGCTGGCGTCGTTCGGGGCCAAGGTGCTTCACCCGAGCACCATCGCGCCCGCCGTTCGGCTTGGCATCCCGGTGTCGATCCTCAACGCGAAGCAGCCGCAAGGGCAGGGGACGCTCATCGCGTTCGATGCCCCTCGGCGACCCGTGACGGCCATCGCCGGCAAGGAAGGTGTCACCGTCGTGAAGGTGCGGTCGCCGCGGATGCTGCTGGCGCACGGGTTCCTCGCGCGCATCTTCGAGATCTTCGACAGGCACCGCACGTCGGTCGACGTGGTTGCCACGTCGGAGATCAGCGTGAGCCTCACCATCGATGACGCGCGCCACCTGGAGTCGCTGACCGTGGATCTTTCGCAACTCGGGGACGTGTCCGTGGAACGGAACCGCGGGATTGTTGCGCTGGTCGGCGCAGGACTTGGTGCCGACAGCGAAGCGATGGCACGCGCATTGGGTGCCTTGAAGGACAAGCGCATCCACATGCTTTCCCTCAGTGCGAGTGGCATCAACCTGACCATGCTCGTCGATGCGGACCAGGTGCCGTCCGCGATGCGGCAACTGCATGCGGCGTTCTTTCCAACCGGGGCACGCTGATGAAGATCGCGCTCATTGGAAGCGGCAAGATGTCGCGCGCGATTGCATCGCTCGCCGAGGAGCGTCGCCACATCGTCACGGTGATGATGGGCAGGACCGACAATCCTGCTGGTAGCTCGATCACCCGTGAGCGGCTCGGCCATCCTGACGTGGTCATCGAGTTCACGGAGCCGTCGGCTGCGGCGGCGAATGTGCTCGGCTGTGTGCGTGCGGGGTTGCCCGTGGTCGTTGGTACGACGGGATGGTACGACCAACTTGAACCGGTGATCGCTGAGGTTCGGAAGCTCGAAGGCTCCATGTTCTGGGCGCCTAACTTCTCGGTCGGTATCGCCGTGCTGACGGCGGCCATCGAGGCGGCAACCCTCGCCCTGCGCGATGTCCCGGGGTTTGACGCACACCTCGTCGAGACACACCACGCGGCCAAGAAGGACAAGCCATCGGGCACGGCGGCGGCACTGGCGAACGTCGCGAAAGCCGGCCTGTCACGCGATGTTCCCATCACCAGCGTTCGCACTGGTTTCGTTCCTGGTACTCACGAGCTGGTCATAGACGCTGCATTTGAACAGCTTCGACTGGTTCACGAAGCGCGCGACCGGCGCGTCTTCGCCGATGGAGCGATTTCAGCTGCCGAGTGGCTGCAGGGTCGCAAGGGTGTATTTACCATGCGTGACGTGCTGCACCTCAAGGAGAAAGCACGATGAACGGACGCACGTTGACGGGCTGCGGTACCGCGCTGGTCACGCCGTTCCAGCGCGACGGGAAGGTTGATGAAGCCGCGTTGCGCCGTTTCGTCGATTGGCAGGTCGCCGAAGGCATTCATTTTGTCGTGCCGTGTGGCTCGACGGGTGAAGCCGTGACGATGACGCCTGCCGAACATCGTCGCGTGGTGGAGATTACCGTCGAAGCGGTGGCCGGACGCGTCCCGGTGGTCGCGGGCGCCGGCTCGAACGACACCGCGCGCGCCATTGCAGTCTCGAAGGAAATGAAGGCCGCTGGTGCGACACACCTGCTGCACGTCTCGCCGATGTACAACAAGCCACCGCAGCGCGGGATCATTGCCCACTTCCGCGCCATCGTCGATGCCGTCGATCTCCCGATCGTCATCTACAACGTCCCTGGCCGTACCGGGAGCAATATCGAGGCACGGACGACGCTCGAGCTCGCGAAATGCACCAGCATTGTCGCCGTCAAGGAAGCATCGGGTAACATCAACCAGATCGCCGACATCATTCGCGACCGGCCGCAGGGGTTTTCGGTCCTCTCGGGTGACGACTCGATCACGCTGCCGGTGATGGCGCTGGGTGGCGAGGGCGTGATCTCAGTGACGAGCAACGCAACGCCGCGGCTCATGGCTCAATTGTGCGATGCTTGCGCCGCGAATGATCTCGTGACCGCGCGGAACCTGCATCGCCGGCTGCAACCGTGGATGGCGGCGGCGTTCATTGAGCCGAACCCGATTCCGGCAAAGGCCGCGCTCTCGATGCTGGGGATGATGGAGAACGTGCTTCGCCTCCCGCTCGTGCCCCTGAGCGAGTCGAACATGTCGGCGGTGCAGGCATCGCTGGTCGCGGCTGGCGTCGAAGGGATCTGATGGGGCCGCACCTCGAGAGTACGCCTGGTCATGTCGATCCCGCGGTCCTCGCTGCACGCGTCGAGGAACTCGCTGCCACTCCGGCCGGGGAATCGTTGCCCACGGATGCCGAGCACATAGTGTTCCGCGTGCTGGACGCCCTCGAAACCGGCGAGGTGCGGTCAGCGCGCCGGGATGAACACGGCGTCTGGAGTGCGGTGCCCTGGGTGAAGCGCGGTATCCTCCTGGCCTTTCGAGCCGGGGCAGTCGTGGACATGTCGCCGCCAGGCGGCATGTTCCGGTTCTTCGACAAGCGGACCATTCCGCCGCGACCCCTGACGGTCGGCCATGGAATCCGCGTCGTTCCTGGAGGGTCATCCATCCGTCGCGGCGCGTATGTCGCTCCCGGAGTCGTCTGCATGCCGCCGATGTTTGTCAACGCCGGCGCGTGGGTCGGGACAGGCACGATGATCGATTCACACGCGTTGGTCGGTTCGTGCGCGCAGATTGGCGAGCGCGTGCACCTGAGTGCCGCGGCGCAGATCGGTGGAGTGCTTGAACCGGTGAACGCGGCGCCCGTCATCATTGAGGATGACGTCGTCGTTGGTGGAAACTGTGGCGTCTATGAAGGCACGGTCGTTCGCGCGCGCGCGGTGCTTGCCGCCGGGACCGTGCTGACGCGCGGAACACCGGTGTTCGACCTCGTCAACGAAACCGTTATTCGAGGATCTCCGGAAACGCCGCTCGAGATTCCTGCGGGTGCCGTGGTGGTGCCCGGCGCCCGGGCGGTCACGGGCGGGTGGGGACGCGAGCAGGGCCTGTCACTTCAAACGCCGGTCATCGTGAAGTACCGTGACGAGCGTACCGATCTTTCAACCGCGCTGGAGTCATGGCTGCGATAACCGTTGGACGGGTGCGGCTCGTTGTGCGTGGCGAGGTGCGAGTGCCGGGCGACAAGTCCGTGTCGCATCGCGCGCTGATGTTCGGCTCGCTCGCTGAGGGGAAGTCCCGGGTTCGTGGCGTGCTGCAGTCGGCGGATATCGAGTCGACGGCCGGAGCCTTGCGCGCGTTAGGCTGGCCGGTGCCACCGCTGGCGCCTGACATGTCGGTGGAAGGCAGCGGTCTCTCCCGTCGCCCGTCGCCCGTCTCCCGCCTGGATCTTGGTAACTCAGGCACGAGCACGCGCCTGCTGATGGGCATTGTCTCAGGCTATCCCGTCACCTCTACGTTCACCGGGGACGCCAGCCTCAGTCGCCGTCCCATGAAGCGCGTCGCGACGCCGCTGACCGAGATGGGTGCCCGGATCGAGTTCGAGGGGGAGAAGGATGGGCTCCCGCTGACCGTGCACGGCGGCGACCTGCGCGCCCTGGACTGGAAGCTCGACACCGCCAGCGCCCAGGTGAAAAGCGCGCTGCTCATGGCTGGAGTGACGGGCCGCGTGGCGGTCGTGATTCGCGAGCCGGCGCCAACGCGCGATCACACCGAGCGAATGTTGCGCGCCCAGGGCGCTGCCATCGATGTCGGTGGCGGAATCATCGTCCTCGATCCGCCGGCTCAACTCGAGCCGCTGGACATCACCGTGCCCGGCGATCCGTCATCCGCTGCGTTTTTCGCCTGCCTCGCGGCGCTCGCCGATGCGGGCTCGATCACCATTCGTGACGTCGGCCTCAATCCTGGCCGGGCGGGGTTCATCGCGGTCCTGCGCCGCATGGGCGCGCGCGTTGACATCCTCTCGCGCAACGATGCCGGTGCCGAGCCGTTAGGCGATATCGCCGTACGGCCGGTGCATCTGTCCGGGACGCGGATCGATGGGGACGAGGTTCCCTCGCTCATCGATGAGCTGCCGGCGCTCGCGTGTGTCGCCGCGCGCGCGTCCGGGGAAACCGTCATCTCGGGCGCCGCCGAGCTGCGCGTCAAGGAGAGTGATCGCATCGCGGCCGTCGTGGCCAACCTTCGCAACATCGGTGTCGATGTGGACGAGGCTCCTGACGGCATGCGGATCCGCGGTACCCGCGCGCCGCTTTCCGGATCTGTCCAGACACACGGTGATCACCGCCTGGCAATGGCGTTCGGCGTCCTCGGCGCGTCCGCACAATCCGAATTCCGGATCGATGACCCGGATTGCGTTTCCGTCTCGTATCCGGATTTCTGGCGAGACCTTGCCCATGTCGTCGTCTAGGGGGCGTTTCGCGGTCGTCGCGATCGATGGGCCTGCCGCCTCCGGGAAGTCGTCCACGGCCGAATGGGTGGCGCGCGAACTCGGCTACTGCCACGTGGATTCGGGTGCGATCTACCGCGCCGCCACTGCGGCGGCGATCCGCACGGGAAGACCACCAGACGAGTGGACGTGGAGGCACGTACTTGATGCGGCGGGCATTGTGACGCTTGCCTCGTCAGGCAGCGCGATGGTGCCGTACCTCGATGGCGCGCCTGCCGAGGCCGAGATCCGGAGCCCGGCCGTGAGCGCATCGGTCCCGCGCGTGGCGCGCATGGCCGCTGTGCGGCAGTGGGTCAACGAGCAGGTGCAGCAGGTCGCTTCGACGCGCAACGTCGTAGTCGATGGCCGGGACATGGGGACCGTGGTGTTTCCGGAGGCGGACGTGAAGGTCTACCTCGTCGCCGACACCTGGGAGCGCGCCAAGCGTCGCCTGGTGCAACACCTGCGGCGTCTCCCGACGGACGACGAAGTTGCGGCCGAAACAGATCGTCTCGTGCACCGCGACGCCGCTGATGCCACCCAATCGGTCCAGGCGCGCGACGCGGTCCTGATCGACACGACGCACCTTATGCAGGAGGAGCAGGTCTCCCGCATCGTGGCACTGGCGCGCTCCGCCATCCGACCCTGATCCGTTGTTTCCGCGGGATCCGGGTTCGCCGTTGAAGTAGCCGCCGGCACAGGCTAGCTTAATCGGCTCCGCCGGACTTCCCGGCACCCGCGACCTGGTCGCGGTCAAGCGTTCATCTCTTTCTCGATCGCGGCGAGCGTTCCGCGAACCCCTCATGGCTGAAGATACCTCCACGGCGACAGTTGACGTCGTCGCCCGCCGAAAAGAGCAGAAGGCTGTCCTTCGCCCGCTCGCCAACCGGCGCCCCGAACTCTACGACGAAGACGAGTACACATCCGCCGAATACGAGCGGATGATGGAGCTCTATAACGGCACGCTCGCCTCCATCGACGAAGGCGAGATCGTGAAGTCGCGTGTCCTGGAGATTCGCGACAACATGGTTGTGCTCGACATCGGATTCAAATCCGAAGGCTCGATCCCGCTCGAAGAGTTCAAGGACATGCCCGACCTCAAGCCGGGCGATGAAGTGGAAGTCCTGCTCGAGCACCTCGAGGACCAGGAAGGCTCGGTCGTCCTTTCGAAGAAGAAGGCCGACTTCATGCGGGTCTGGGAGAAGATCCGCATCTCCTACGAGACCGACCAGCCGGTGTCCGGTACGCTCGTCAAGAAGATCAAGGGTGGCGTGGTCGTCGACCTCATGGGCGTCGACGCGTTCCTCCCCGGCTCGCAGATCGCGCTGCGTCGCGTGCCGAACATCGACGACCTGCTGGGCCAGAAGTTCGAGTTCAAGATCATCAAGCTCAACAAGCGCCGCCGCAACATCGTCGTCTCGCGCCGCGTGATCCTCGAGGCCGAGCGCGCCGGCAAGCGCGAGAAACTCATGAAGGAGCTGCAGAAGGACCAGGTGCGGAAGGGCGTGGTCAAGAACATCACCGACTTCGGTGCATTCATCGACCTCGGTGGCGTCGACGGCCTGCTCCACATCACCGACATGTCATGGGGCCGCATCTCGCATCCGAGCGAGATGGTCCAGATTGGCATGGAGATGGACGTCAAGGTCCTCGACATCGACTGGGACCGCGAGCGCATCTCGTTAGGCCTGAAGCAGCTGCAGCCGTACCCGTGGAAGGACGTCATCGAGAAGTACCCGGTCGGCACGCGCGTCGCCGGCAAGGTGGTCTCGATCACGAACTACGGCGCGTTCATCGAGCTGGAGCCGGGCATCGAGGGCCTGGTGCACATCAGCGAGATGTCGTGGACCCGCAACGTGCGTCACCCGTCGAAGATCGTCTCGATTGGAGAAACGATTGAAGCGGTAGTCCTGAAAGTCGATCCGAACGAGGAGAAGATCTCGCTCGGCATGAAGCAGACCGAGCAGGATCCGTGGATGGTGCTGCCGCTCAAGTACCCGGTCGGTACGCGACTCAGCGGCAAGGTCCGCAACCTGACGAGCTTCGGTGCGTTCGTCGAAATCGAGCCGGGGATCGACGGCCTGATCCACATCTCCGACATGAGCTGGACCAAGCGCGTCCAGCACCCGTCGGAAGTGGTGAAGAAGGGCGACACGGTCGACGTGCTCATCCTCAACATCGACAGCGACAACAAGCGGATTTCGTTAGGCCTCAAGCAGGCCACCGAAGATCCGTGGCTCCGCATCGGCGAGACCTACCCGGTCGGCACCGAGCTGCGTGGCACCGTGGCCCGCCTGATGGACAAGGGTGTGGTGGTCGATATCGGCAACGACATCGAAGGTTTCGTCCCGCTGAGCCACATCCCGTCGGAGAAACCGATCGATTCGCCGGCCGATGTCTGCTACGAGACGATGATTCTCGACCTGCGCATCGTGGAGGTGGATCCGATTCACCGCCGTATCGTGCTCACGGTCGTGGATATCCCGGCCGAGCAGCCGCCACGTCCGGAAACGCCGTCCAAGATTCACACTGAAGACGCCGAAGTGCCGATCCCGGATGTTTCGGAGATCGATATCGATGTGGAAGAGTAGCGACTAGCGACTAGCAAGCAGCAAGCAGGAAAACGACCAGCGAAGAATCCTCGCTGGTCGTTTTTGTTTTTGTTTCGCTAGTCGCTAGTCGCTAGTCGCTGCCGTTATTCCACCTTCGCCACCTGCTCTGGCGTCCTGGTACGGGCACCACGTGCATCAAGCAGGTCGCGCACGAGCTTGAGCATCGGCTGGCCCTCGAACGGCTTTTCAAGGAAGGCCGTGGCATGTCCCCGGTCGTACATCCGTCGCAGGCTGCCCTGTTGATCGAAGCCTGAGATCACCAGCACCGGAACGTCCGGGTACGCCGGCCGCAGCGCAGCGACCAGGGCCTCGCCACCGATCTTTGGCATCACGAGGTCGGTGATGACCAGGTGAAACGGCGGCAACTCGTTTCGCTCGACTCGGGACAGCGCGTCGGCGCCGTCTGCGCTATCCACAACAGTGTAGCCGTGCGAGCGCAGCAGCCGAGCGAGTGTCAATCGCACGTCTTCCTGGTCCTCGACCAGCAGGATCGTCTCTCGACCGTGAGGCGCTTCCGGTGCCCATGCAGGCTTCTCGCGGCGTTCCGGCGTCATCGTGGTCGCGGGCACATAGATCCGGAACGTGGCTCCGTGGTACTCAACGCTTTCAACCTCGATAGAGCCCGCGTGCTGGCGTACCGCGCCATACGCCACCGCGAGGCCGAGTCCCGTTCCTCCCTGGCCGTGCTTCGTGCTGAAGAACGGCTCGAAGATGCGCTGGCGGACTTCGGGCGCCATGCCAATTCCAGTATCGGACACCGTGAGCATCAGGTAGTGGCCTGGCATCCGGCCGTCCACGACGGTTTCGCCTTCCTTGATGACCCGGTGCTCCGTCCTGATCGACAACGTCCCGCTCACTGGCATCGCATCGCGCGCGTTCGCCGCAAGGTTCACCAGCACCTGCTCGAACTGCGTGGCGTCGAATCGAATGTGTGGTGTCCCGGCGTCGACGTGGATATCGAGCCGGACCTGGTCGCCGACGACTCGACGGATCAGCGGCGTGACTTCTTCGATGAACGTCTTTACATCGATGACGCGGGCGGTCGTCGATTGACGTCTCGCGAACGACAACAGTTGTCGCGTCAAGGAAGAGGCCCGGCGGGACACATCCATGATCTTGGCGACATCCGCGGCCACACGATCCGTGGGTTCCAGCTGACGCAGCGCGATCTCGGCATTCCCGATGATCGCGGTCAGCAGGTTGTTGAAGTCGTGCGCGATGTGCCCGGCGAGTTTTCCGATGCTGTCGAGCCGTTCTGCCTCGGCGAGGTGCGTGGCAAGCTGGCGGCGCGCCGTGACGTCGCGCGCGATCACCATGGCGTGCGTGATTTCGCCGGTCGCGTTGCTCTCCGGCGTCACGCGAAGGTCGATCCACGAGTCGCCCTGCGAGGTGGACACGAACTGCTCACTCTCCCGCCGCCGACCCGTGGCGAACATGTCCTGCACCTGCTGAGTCATCGCGGCGCTGAGTGACGATTCGAGCGGCAGGTCTTCGATCTGGCATCCGGCGAGGTCGTCCACCGCCGCGCCCAGTCGCGCCCGAAGGGCCGCGTTCGCCCACTCGATTTCCAGGTTACGCGTGACACGCAGGATGGCGTCCGGTGAGGAATCCCCAAGCAGGACAAATTCCCGCCGACGCTCTTCCAGACGGCGCGCCAGCTCGTTGAACCGGGTCGCGAGGTCGCTCAGTTCCCCGGACGAGCGACGGGTCGGGGCGCGGGTCGAGAGATCTCCATCAGCCAGCCGCTCCGTGGCCCCCAGCAACGCCTTCACGTCGCGCAGGATGAAGAGGTCGATCCCTATCCATCCCATCAGCATGGTGAGCGTGAGCATCACCGACATCAGTCCGATGTACGTCACCAGGTGCCGGTCGGCGTCGGCAAAGATCACCGATGTCGGAACCCCGATCGTCAGCAACACCTGGTGGTTGTTGTCGGCTTTCAGCGTGCGAAAGGAATACAGGCGTCGAATGCCATCGAGACCTACTCCCTCGACGAACCCGCTGTCTCTGCCAAACATCTCGACCAGGGCAGCGGCAGGAGTGTGTCTGGCTCCGGCGAACTGCTCGTCATCCGGCTGCCGTGCGATGATGTAGCCGGTTGTGTCGACCAGGGCGGCCATGGCTCCCGGCGCCTTGGGGATGGACTCCACCAGGTGCGTGAACCAGTTGAGGTCCGCCTCGAGGGCGAGATAGTAGATCACGCGCCCGGCCTGATTGCGCACGGGCTCGACGATGTTCGCCACCGGGGGGCCCATTGGCCCATACCGAAGCCACCCTGCTACGGGCTCTCCCGTTCTCGCGGCCCGGGCGACGGCCGGCACAGCAGACATGTCGAGGAGAGAGTCCGGAATGGCGGCCGCGCTGCAATCGACGCGCAGGTCCGGGGTGATGCGAGTCGCGTTCGTGAAGTTCGAATAGGTGCCAAGAAGCTGGCGGAGGGCACGACTGCAGGACGCACCGTCGCCTGTTGAGACCTCCGGCATCTTCGGAAGGAGGCGCAGCAACTCGAGCCCGGTGCGGCTCAGCCCACTGTGTTCAGCCAGCGCCACGTCGAGAAGGCGAAGCGATGTATCGCGCTCCCGGAGGCTCGTCGCCTTCCGCTCGTCGACACCCAGTCTGACGACGAACAGGATGAGCGGAATGAACGCGATCGCCATGGCGACAAGGAGGCGAAGCCGCAGCGGCGAGATGCGCCGCGGGCGCGTTCGGGGAGCGTTGTCCGGAGAAACATCCATGCGGTGCGCTGAAGTTATGGAGGATGGAGGGCAGATGGCAGATGGCGGATGGCGGAAGGAGAGGAGCGCGGATGGAATAGCCCTTGATTCCGACGTGATCGCCTTGCAGTTGCCATCCGCCATCTCCCATCCGCCAACGCCAAGGCTACCTTTCGCCGCCATGTCCATGCGCGAAAAGCTGGACCTCCTCGGCCGTCGCGGCGCGGAGGCCGAACAAGGGGGCGGTGAGGCCCGCGTGGCTGCCCAGCACGCGAAGGGGAAGCTCTCCGCGCGGGAGCGGATCGACCTGTTGCTGGACGAAGGCAGCTTCGTCGAGACCGACCGATTCGTCACGCATCGTAGCACTGACTTCGGCCTCGAGGAGCAGAAGGTCTACGGCGACGGGGTCGTGACGGGTCACGGCCGCATTGACGGCCGCCTGGTCTACGTCTTCTCCCAGGACTTCACGGTGCTCGGCGGCTCCCTGAGCGAGACCGTGGCGGCCAAGGTCTGCAAGATCATGGACCTGGCGGTGCGCAGTGGCGCCCCGATCATCGGGTTGAATGACTCCGGCGGCGCGCGCATCCAGGAGGGCGTTGCGTCGTTAGGCGGGTACGCGGACATCTTCCTGCGGAACACGCTGGCGTCTGGTGTCGTGCCCCAGATATCGGCCATCCTCGGCCCGTGTGCCGGCGGTGCGGTGTACTCGCCCGCGATCACGGACTTCGTGTTCATGGTGCGCGGCACGTCGTACATGTTCGTGACCGGTCCCAACGTCGTGAAGACCGTCACGCACGAGGATGTGACCATGGAGGCGCTCGGCGGCGCCGACACGCACGCCGGCACCTCCGGGGTCGCGCACATGGCCTGCGACTCGGAGCCGGCCTGCCTGCAGAAGGTGCGGGACCTGTTCCGCTACATCCCGCAGAACAATCTCGCCGACCCGCCGCGCGGCACCGGTTCGGATCCCCGCGATCGCCGCGATGAGGCGCTGCTCGACATCGTGCCTGATCACGCGAACAAGCCGTACGACATGCACGACGTGATCCGGCGCATCGTGGACGACGAGGAGTTCTTCGAGATTCACGCCGCGTACGCGGCCAACATCATCTGCGGCTTCGCCCACCTCGGCGGCCACAGCGTTGGCATCGTCGCCAACCAGCCGGCTGTGCTCGCCGGCGTCCTCGACATCAACGCGTCGGTGAAGGCCGCGAGGTTTGTGCGCTTCTGCGACGCCTTCAACATTCCACTGGTGACGTTCGAGGACGTGCCGGGCTTCCTGCCAGGCGTTGCCCAGGAACACGGCGGCATCATTCGCCACGGGGCCAAGCTGCTCTATGCGTTCTGCGAGGCGACCGTGCCCAAGCTCACGATCATAACGAGAAAGGCGTACGGCGGCGCCTACGACGTGATGAGCTCGAAGCACATCCGGGGTGACGTGAACCTCGCGTGGCCCACGGCGGAGATCGCGGTCATGGGCCCGAAGGGGGCGGTCGAGATCCTGTTCAAGAAGGAAATCGCCGAGGCGCCGGACCCGGTTGCGGCGCTGGACCAGCGCGTCGCCGAATACGCGGAAAAGTTCGCGAATCCCTATGTCGCCGCCTCACGCGGCTACGTGGATGACATCATCGACCCACGCGATACGCGCCCGCGCCTCATCGATTCGCTCGATGCGCTCGTCGGCAAGCGCGACACGAATCCGAAAAAGAAGCATGGGAACATACCGCTCTAGGCGAAGACCAAAGACCAAGGTCCAAAGTCCAAGTGTTGCAGTTCTTTGGTCTTTGGTCTTTGGCCTTGGACCTGGTAGCTGATGTTTACCAAGGTTCTCATCGCCAACAGGGGCGAAATCGCCTTACGAGTCATTCGCGCCTGCCACGAACTCGGCGTCTCCAGCGTCGCGATCTACTCGGATGCTGACGCGCACGCACCGCACGTGCGTGAGGCGGACGAAGCCGTGCACGTCGGCCCGGCTCCGTCGTCCGAGAGCTACCTGCGCGGCGATGCGATCATCGAGGCGGCTCGTCGCGTCGGTGCCGAAGCGATTCACCCGGGCTACGGCTTCCTCTCCGAACGGGAGTGGTTCGCGCGCGCCGTGATCGACGCTGGACTCGTGTGGATCGGGCCGCCGCCGTCAGCGATTGCGGCCATGGGCAGCAAGACCGAGGCACGCCGGCTCGCGATGGCCGCGGGCGTCCCCGTGGTTCCCGGGACAACCGAGTCGCTTCTCGACGTCGATGACGCTCGCAAGGTCGCGAAGACCTTCGGGTACCCGGTGCTGCTGAAGGCGGCCGCTGGTGGTGGGGGGAAGGGCATGCGCATCGTGCGAGCGGAAGCAGAACTGGAAGGCGCGCTCGCTGCGGCACAGCGTGAGGCGAAAAACGCCTTTGGTGACGACGCCGTGTACGTCGAGAAGTACATCGAGGGACCACGGCACGTTGAGATCCAGGTGCTCGCGGACCAGCATGGACGCACCATCTCACTCGGCGAGCGCGAATGTTCGATCCAGCGCCGCCACCAGAAGATGATCGAGGAGGCGCCGAGTGTCGCGGTGAACAGCGAATTGCGGCGGCGCATGGGCGAGACCGCGGTGGCGGCGGCTCGCGCCGCGGGCTACGTGAACGCCGGCACGTGCGAGTTCCTCCTGGCGCGCGACGGTTCGTTCTACTTTCTCGAGATGAACACGCGGCTGCAGGTCGAACATCCGGTCACGGAATGCGTTACCGGTGTTGACCTCGTGCAGTGGCAGATCCGTATCGCGGCGGGTGAGCCGCTCGACCTTCCCGAGAGGGTGGAGCCGAACGGCTGGTCTATCGAGTGCCGCATAACGAGTGAAGATCCCGCCAACGGGTTTCTCCCCTCGACCGGGCGCGTGTCCTTCGTGCACCTGCCGGCTGGTCCTGGCGTCCGCTGGGACGGCGGCATCGAACCGGGCAGCATGATCGGGCTGCACTACGATTCCCTCCTCGGAAAACTCATCGTGTGGGCGCGGACCAGGCCGCAGGCCATCGAGCGCATGCGACGTGCGCTCCATGAGCTGCGCGTCGTGGGCGTCGAGACGTCGCGCGAGTTCCACCTTCGCGTGATGGAGGACGAGGACTACCGTCGCGGCGACCTGAGCATCCAGTGGCTCGAACAACGCCTTCCGACCCTGATCGGGGCGCCGCCCCCGGAGTCGGAGGTGAAGCTCGCGGCGGTGGCAGCCGCGCTGCTCGCCGACCGCGACCGGGGCCGTCGTGCCGCCGACTCGGGAGTCACGGGTCACGAGTCACGCGACCCGAGTCACGAGAACGGCCGCTGGCGGGATGCGGCGCGCCGCGACGCGCTTCGTTAGGCTCGTTTCATGCCGACGGTGCGGGTGGACTCGATCGCCGCGGGCGGCGACGGCGTTGGTCGGCTGGATGGCCTTGCCGTGTTCATTCCACGGACCGCGCCAGGCGAACTGGTGGAAGCCTCGGTGCGCCAGCGCGGTCGAATGGCACGTGGGCGGCTGCTGCGCGTTCTCGAGCCGTCACCGGATCGCGTTGCCCCGTTATGCCGGCATTACGACGCGGATCACTGCGGGGGGTGCCAGCTCCAGCACCTCACGATCGAGGCACAACTGCGCGCCAAGCAGCAGATCGTGCGCGATGCGTTCGCGAGGATCGCGAAACGCCAGGTTGACCTGCCGCCAATCGTGCCCAGTCCGACCGGGTGGGAGTACCGCTCGCGATTGACCCTGGCCCTTCGCTGGCAAAAGGGTGCCTGGATCATGGGCCTCCACTCGTACGACGATGTCGATCGAGTCTTCGACCTTCACGAATGCCCGATAACCGACCGGCGTGTTGTGGCGGCATGGGCCGAAGTCCGGAGCGCGTCCCGGTTGCTTCCACGTGCACCGGAATTGCGCGGGACGATACGGATACTGGGAGAGGAATTGGCGCTGGTCCTCGAGGGAGGAGACGCCTGGGCCTCGTCCCGCGAGTTTGCGGCCGCCGTTCCTGGAGTCCACGTGATTCGCTGGCGTCCCGCGCAAGGCGCTCCGCGGGTCATCGTTGACCGGCGCGTGGGCGGGGCTCCGGAAGAGGCATTCGACCAGGTGAACCAACCCGTTGCGACGGAGGCTCGCCGTGAGGTGGTCGAACGGTCCCTGGCGGTGTCCCCGCGCACGGCTATCGACGCGTATGCCGGACTCGGCGCGACCGCCCTGGCGTTGGCTGATCGAGGAGTCAGCGTGACCGCGATTGAGTCCGACAGCGCCGCAGCCCGGTTTGCAGCCAACCATCTCCCTCAGGAATCCCGCTCGGTGACTGGCAGGGTGGAGGACGTCCTGCCGCAATTCCTTCCGGTAGACGTGGTCATCCTGAACCCACCCCGGGGTGGCGTTGACGCCCGTGTTACGGAGGCACTTCAGGAGCTTCCGTTGCCGCGGCGGGTGCTTTACATGAGCTGTGATTCGGCCACGCTCGCGCGGGATGTGTCACGACTGCCAGCCTGGCGTGTCACTTCCCTCCGTGCCTACGACATGTTTCCGCAGACCGCGCACGTTGAAGTCGTGTGTGAGCTCACTCCGGAGGGCGCCTGAAATACGTCGTGGACGTCAACGGCCGCTCGGTGTCGGTGAGCCTTGGTCCTGAGGGGATTTCCGTAGACGGCGATCCTATCGAGGCACGAATCGAAGAAGTGGATGGCACTCCCATCGTTCTCCTCATTGCGGGTGGGACGTTGCATCGTCTGGCCGTCCGTCGCGGTGACGGGAGAGGCCGGTACTCCATCTGGAGCGAGTCCCACCGATTCGAGGTCGAGGCGCTGGACGAACGTCGCAGGGCCATCAGGGACATGGCCGGCGCTTCGGCAGAAAACACGGGCCCCGCGCCACTGGTAGCACCCATGCCCGGCTTGGTGGTCCGAATCAACGTCGAGGCAGGCGATCCGATCCGCGCAGGACAGCCCCTGGTCGTAATGGAAGCGATGAAAATGGAAAACGAGTTGCGTTCGACGTCGGATGGAGTGGTCCGGGCCATTCGCGTGCGGCCAGGCGAGGCCGTTGAGAAAGGAACTGTGCTGATCGAACTGGCTGAGTCGTAACTCACGTCGCTGGCTCCGGATATCGGCTTTGGACTTCAGTTGACATGCCCTAACTGCCTGTCTATGTTGAAGTTCTGCAAAAATCCGGGTGGGCCGCCAAGGTTCGTCCGCACGTCGTCATCAAGACCGATTCGTTCACCATGAAGACCTTTACTGCCACGCCCAGCACCATCACCCACAAGTGGTTCATTGTGGACGCTGAGGGTCAGGTGTTGGGACGTCTGGCTTCCGAGATCGCGAAGATCATTCGCGGCAAGCACAAGCCTTCCTTCACGCCACACATGGACACCGGCGATTTCGTCATCGTCGTGAATGCGTCCAAGGTGGTTGTGACAGGTCGCAAGGCTGAGCAGAAGCAGTACTTCAATCACACCGGCTACATGGGGCACGAACGGTTCACACCGTACGCGACCATGCTGGCCAGGCATCCCGAGCGCGTCATTGAAAAGGCCGTGTACGGGATGTTGCCCAAGACCACGCTGGCGCGGGAAGGAATGCGCCGGAAGCTCCGCGTTTATGCGGGCGCTGAACACCCGCACGCCGCGCAGCAACCGACGGCGCTTACCTTCAGCTCCACGAGCGAATAAAGCATGGCCGAGAACGGACAGATTCACGCTATCGGACGGCGCAAGGAAGCCGTCTGCCGCATCTACCTCCGCCCGGGATCGGGGAAGTGGGATATCAACGGTCGCACGTTAGGCGACTACTTCCCGCGTCCCGCCCTGGTCTCCGCGATCCAGCAGCCGTTTACGGCGACCGACATGCTCGGCCGCTGGGATGTGAAGGCGTGGCTCGAGGGTGGTGGTCAGGCGGGGCAGGCTGGAGCGCTTCGTCTCGCGGCGGCCCGGGCCATCCTGAAGGTGGACGAAACGCACCGCCGCAAGCTGCGTGACCTCGGCTTGCTTACGCGCGATGCACGCTCGGTTGAGCGCAAGAAGCCCGGTCGTCCGGGTGCACGGAAGCGGTTCCAGTTCTCGAAGCGGTAATTGCGTGACCCGTGACTCGTGATTCGTGACTCGGCACAGCAGCGCGAATCCCGAACTGCCGAGTCACGAGTCACCAGTCACGAAACACATCCCTCACGCTCCCCGAGTCTCCCAGGGTGCCGGCACCAGCCGGTCGAAGGAGACGATGAAGGAAGCGGACGAACAACCCACACACGCCTCACCTCGAATGCAGCCCACACTCGAACAGCTCCTCGAAGCCGGTGTTCACTTCGGCCACCAGACGCGCCGGTGGAACCCGAAGATGCGCCGGTTCATTTTCGCCGAGCGAAACGGCATCCACATCATCGATCTGCAGAAGACACTGCGGCAGATCGAGCTCGCCCAGAAGCTCGTCCGCGAGACGATCATGCGGGGCGACAACATCCTGTTCGTCTGCACCAAGCGGCAGCTCGCCGCCATCGTGCGTGGCGAAGCGGAGCGGAGCAATTCGCTCTTCGTCACGGAGCGCTGGCTGGGTGGCCTGCTGACCAACTTCCAGACCATCAAGAAACAGATCCGTCGCCTGAAGGAACTCGAAGCGGGTACCGAGGCCGGCGGTGAATTCGAGAACTACACGAAGAAGGAACAGCTGCTCCTGACGCGTCAGCGCGACAAGCTTTCCAAGTACCTGCAGGGCATCAAGAACATGGGACGTCCGCCTGGACTCATGTTCGTCATTGATTCCCGCAAGGAACGGATCGCGGTGTCCGAAGCCAACAAGCTGGGCATCCCGATTATCGCCATTGTCGATACCAACGCCGATCCGGACCTGATCACGGTCCCGATTGCCGGTAACGACGATGCGATCCGCTCGGTCGAGCTGATCACGCGATTCCTCGCGGAGGCCATTGGCGAAGCGCGTCGTGAGGCGCCGGCGCGTACGCAGGAGGAAGAGGCTGAGGAGAGCACCTACAGCTCCGATCGTGGTCTCGAGCCGGCCGCCGCTGGTGGAGACGAAGAGAAGAAGCGTCGTCGCCGTCCTCGTCGTCGTCGCGCCAAGCCCGAAGCCATCGCCGCGCGCCGCAAGCCGGGCGCTGAGGGTGAGGCAGAAGGTGCGGAAGGTGGTGAAGCGGTCGAAGCCGGGGACGACGGAGGCGAATAGCTTTCAGGCTACGGACCCCGGCCGCACCGTTCAGGCCGGACATGATCCACGGATCATGAGCAATCGGTGAAGCATACCGAAGCGCCGTCGGCCTCCAAGCCGGCGGCGTTGTTTTGAGGAAGAAGCAATCAAGTGGTTTCGGGCCGGAGCGCGAATGCGCAGCCGAGTCACGATTCACGATTCACGAGTTCACGAAAATGACAATGACTGACTACAAGCCAAGCGCGAAGGACGTCCAGGAACTCCGTCAACGCACCGGGGCCGGCATGATGGATTGCCGCAATGCCCTCACCACGGCGAACGGCGACATGAACCTGGCTATCGAGAACCTCAGGAAGTCGGGCATCGCGAAGGCTGAAAAGCGCGCGGGCCGTGTGGCGTCCGAGGGCCGCATCGTCACGCTCATCGCCCCGGATGGAAAGTCGGGCGCGATGGTCGAGCTCAACTCCGAGACCGACTTCGTTTCCCGGAACGAGGAGTTTGGCGCGGTTGCCGATGCGCTCGGAAAGGCGCTGCTCGCAGACACGTCGTTCGACGGCATCGTGGCCGATGCCACCGGCGCTGCGTTCCACTCGAAGCCCTTCGAGGGAAAGACGATCGCGGACAAGGTCACCGAGACCTCGGCCAAGACCGGGGAGAACGTCGTGTTGCGCCGGTACGCCCGGCTCACCACCGACGGGACGTTAGGCACGTACATCCACCACAACGGCCGGGTGGCCGCGATGGTGGAAGTGTCGGGCCCGGCTGGCGCGCCGGCGCAGGAACTCGGGAAGACCATTGCCGAGCACGTGGCGGCGGGTGTCCCGCGCGTTCCCGAGGCGGTTCGCCGCGAGGATGTCTCGACGGAGCTGGTCGAGCGCGAGCGTCGCATCTTTTCCGAGAAGGCGCTGGCGGAAGGCAAGCCGGCCAACATCGTGGACAAGGTGGTTGAGGGGCAGATCCGGAAGTTCTTCGCCGAGGTGACGCTTCTCGAGCAGCCGTGGGTCCGCGACGAGTCGAAGACCATCCAGCAACTGGTCGACGACGCGTCGAAGGCCGCCGGCGCGCCGCTCACCGTGAAGCGGTTCGTACGCTACCGGATGGGAGAGTAGTAACTGACGCTGGTTGCTGGTTGCTGGTTGCTGGAAACCACCAGCACCAGCACCAGCAACCAGTACCAGGACTAGCAACCAGCAACCAGCAACCAGCAACCACCTTCCTTCTTGATGCCAAATTCCCAGCCCGCCTACAGCCGCATTCTCCTGAAGTTGTCAGGCGAAGCCCTCGCAGGTGAAAAGGGCACCGGCTTCGATTTCGACAAGGTCGGGCAGTTCTGCGACGAGGTGCGCGCCGTCGTGAACATGGGTGTTGGGATCGGGATGGTAATCGGCGGTGGCAACATCGTGCGCGGCCGGCAACTGGCCGAGATGGGGCTCGATCGCGTCGCCGCTGATTACATGGGCATGCTCGGCACCGTGATCAACGCGCTCGCGCTGCAGGACGTGATGGAGCGGCGTGGCCTGGATACACGCGTCATGACGGCCATCCGGATGGAGGAGCTGGCGGAACCGTACATTCGCCGGCGCGCCCTTCGCCATTTCGAGAAAGGCCGCATCGTCATCTTTGCCGGCGGGACGGGGAATCCGTACTTTTCCACCGACACCGCGGCCGCGTTGCGAGCCATCCAGATGAAGGCTGACGTCATCATCAAGGCGACCAGCGTTGATGGCGTCTATTCCGCCGATCCGAAGAAGTTTCCCGACGCAAAGTTCTATGATCACATCAGCTACCGCGACGTCATGCTGGAGGAACTGGGCGTGATGGACCAGACGGCGGTGACGCTGTGCAAGGAAAACAACCTTCCGCTGATTGTTCTCAATATCCACCGCCCCGGCGCCGTGGCGATGGCCGTGCGCGGCGAAAAGGTCGGCACTCTCGTTAGGGGGGAGCAGCGCTGAATGGCTAACATCCAGCAGATCCTGAAAGACGCGCGCACACACATGGACAAGGCGATCGACTCGGTCAAGCATGAGTTCGCGTCGGTCCGGTCGAGCAAGGCCACCACGAACATGCTCGATACGGTGCGCGTCGAGGTGTACGGCACGCAGATGATGCTCAACCAGGTCGCCAGCCTCGCGGCGCCTGAGCCGCGGCTGCTGACGGTCACACCGTTCGACAAGTCGCAGATCAAGGTGATCGAGAAGGCGATACGCGAGGCGGAACTGGGGCTGGATCCGGTGACGCAGGGCGCGATGATCCGCGTGCCGTTGCCGCAGATGAACGAGGAGCGCCGGCGCGACCTGGTGAAGGTCGTGCACAAGTTCGCCGAGGAAGGACGGATCGGCGTCAGGCACTGGCGAACCGAGTGTCGCGACCGGCTGAAGAAGCTGGACGGTGTGTCCGAGGATGACGTGAAGCACGCCGAGAAGGACCTGCAGAAGGTCCACGACGAGTACATGGCGAAGATCGACGCGCTCATGAAGGCGAAAGAGCACGAAATCATGGAAGTGTGACGGGACCGCGTCCCGTGCGCCCTGGGCCTGACGAGCTGCTCGCGAACGTACGCCGCAACGGCCACGTGCCGAAGCACGTGGCCGTCATCATGGATGGAAACGGTCGGTGGGCCCGCGGTCGGCACATGCCCCGCGTCTTCGGCCATCGCTCCGGGATGACCGCGGTCCGCGAGGTCATCGAAGGGTCCGTCGAGGCGGGTGTGGAGTTCCTGTCGCTGTTTGCGTTCTCGCGGGAGAACTGGGAACGGCCGGCGACCGAGGTCGCGGCCCTCATGGACCTGCTGGTGGAGTACGTCGGGCGCGAGGCGGAGGAACTCACCGCCAAGGGCGTCCAGGTGCGCGTCCTCGGCGACCTCTCGCGCCTCACGCCGCGCGCGATGGCGGCGGTCGCTGACGTCATGCAGAAGACCGCGTCGAACCAGCGGCTTGTCCTCAATCTTTTCATCTCGTACGGCGCGCGCGACGAGATCGTGCGGGCGGCGCGCGCGTTGGCGCGCGAGGCGGCAGCCGGCACGCTGGATCCGGAGGCGATCAGCGAGGAGATGCTGAGCGCGAGACTCTACACCGCCGATTGCCCCGACCCGGACCTCCTCATCCGGACGTCGGGCGAGCAGCGCATCTCGAACTTTCTGCTCTGGCAACTGGCGTATTCGGAGCTGTACATCACCACCGTGCTCTGGCCCGACTTCACGCGCACCGAACTGTTCAAGGCGATCGACGAGTTCCAGCGACGTGACCGGCGCTACGGGCGGGTGACCGCCTGACGAGTCCGGCGATGGGCGGCGGAAGCGCGCTGGGCCGTCGCGTCCTGGTGGCCGCGATCGGGATCCCGATCGCGCTGGCGGCCGGATATGTCGGTGACCTGGTGCTGGCCGCGATGCTCGCCGTACTGGCCGGCGTGGGCGCCTGGGAACTCTTCCGGCTGAGTAATGCCACTGGCACGCGCGCACTCGAGGCCATTGGCATCCCGCTGGCGGCGCTGATGCCGTTAGGCACGCACGCCGTGCGGATCGGCTGGCTGGACGCGCCGCTCGCGGCGGCAGGGGCGGTGTTTGTCGCGCTGATGGGCGTGACGCTCTGGAGCCGGTCCCAGGCCGAGAAGCCGTTAGGCGCCCTCGCGGTGACGGCGTTCGGCGTCCTGTACACCGGGGCGACGCTCGCCTACGCCTATGCCTTGCGTCACCACCGGTTCGTGGTGGAACCGCTGGCCGGCGCCGTGTTGCTGTTCTTTCCCATCATCCTCACGTGGGTGAGCGATACCGCGGCCTACTTTGCCGGGCGTGCCTTCGGGAAGCGAAAGCTCATGCCCGCGGTGAGCCCCGGGAAAACGGTCGCCGGCGCGGTTGGCGCCGTTGCCGGATCGATGGCCGGCGCGTGGCTGTACAACGACCTCGTCCTGCAACCATTCGCGCAACTCGCCCTGGCTCCGTGGACGGCACTCATCTTTGGCGCCGTCGTCAGTGGTGCAGGGCAGGTGGGCGACCTGGTGGAGTCGTTGTTCAAGCGTGAAGCCGGCGTGAAGGACAGTTCGTCATTTTTTGGTGCGCACGGTGGCGTGCTCGATCGACTCGACAGCCTGTATTTCGTGCTGCCGGTGGCGTACCTGATCCTCAGTCGCCTGCTTCTGGCGGTCCCACGGTGAACCGCGCGACAACGAAGCCGAGGTCTGGAGGGATGGCGGGTGGTTTCCGAAATCCGCCATCCGCCATCCGCCATCCCATATGAGCATTGGCGTCGCCATCCTGGGCTCTACTGGATCGATTGGGACCACGGCTCTAAGGGTCCTCGCCCGTCACCGTTCGCGCTTTCACGTCGCCGCCCTCACCGCGAACTCGAATGCGCGCGTGCTGGCCGAACAGGCAAAGGCCACCGGTGCCGGGTTCGTTGGACTGGTGTCCAACGGGAACGACATCCCCGATGCCTGGTGCCTGGGCCCCGATGCCCTGGTTCAGGCGGCGCAACTGCCTGACGCGGACATCGTGCTCAATGCAGTGGTCGGGGCGGCAGGCCTCGACGCCACGCTGGCCGCGCTTCGTGCGGGCAAGCGCGTGGCGCTGGCCAACAAGGAGACGCTGGTCGTCGCGGGCGAACTCGCGACGTCCACGGCGCGTGAATCCGGCGGCGAGATCATTCCCGTTGACTCGGAACACTCGGCCATCCTGCAGTGCCTCGCGGGGCGCCCCGCCTCGCAGGTCCGCCGGGTCATCCTCACCGCGTCAGGCGGCCCGTTTCGCGACTGGAGCCAGCAACAGATCGCACATGCGACGCTGGCGGACGCGCTGCGCCATCCGACGTGGCAGATGGGAAGGAAGATCACCGTCGACAGCGCCACGCTGGCCAACAAGGCCCTCGAGGTCATCGAGGCGCATTTCCTGTTCCAACTGCCGTATGATGCGATCGACGTCGTCGTCCATCCGCAGAGTGTCGTGCACTCCATGGTCGAGTTCGTGGACGGGAGTGTGCTGGCCCAGGTTGGCGTGCCTTCGATGGAGCTTCCGGTGCTGTACGCCCTGACCCATCCGGAGCGAATTGAAGAGCCGGCGATCCCATCGTTCGATCCAGTGGCCTCCTCGCCGCTGACGTTCGAGCGAGTCCGCCTGGATGACTTTCCGGCCCTGCGTCTCGGGATAGAGGCGGGACGAGCCGGAGGCGCGGCACCGGCTGTGTTCAACGCCGCCAATGAAAAAGCAGTTGCGCTGTTCCTCGACGGGGCGCTTTCATTCGTGGACATTGCACGAGCGATCTCGTCGGCACTGGACCGCCTCGGTGGCCTTCCCGGGAGGACTCGGGGGGAACTATTGGCTGCTGATGTCGCTGCTCGCGATCACGTAGCATCGTTGTTCAGGAAATGAAGTAGAACGTTTCCTTCCCTGCCTCCTGCCTCCTGCCTCCTGCCTCCTCGATGTTATCCTGGCTCGCCCCAATCTTCGTCTTCGGCCTTGTCGTGCTCGTGCACGAACTGGGTCATTTCATCGCCGCCAAGTGGCTCGGTGTGTACGCGCCGCGCTTCTCCATCGGGTTCGGGCCGGCATTGTGGCGACGCCGCTTCGGTGAGACCGAATACGTCCTCTCGGCGCTCCCGTTAGGCGGGTTCGTGCGGATGGCCTCCCGCGAGGACGAGGCAACGGCGTTCCTCGAGGGTGGCAGTGAAAAGGCGAAGGTCCCGGCGGTGGGCGCGAGTTCGTCACCGACCATCGCCGGTGAGGGCCACGCCGTCGAGGCGAAGCCGAAGGACTGGGACCCCAATGCGATGGTGCCTTTCGGGCCGAAGCCGGTGCCAGAAGACCGGTGGTTCGAGTCCAAGCCGCTCTGGGGCCGGCTCATCATCATGCTGGCCGGCGTGACGATGAACGCCGTGCTCGCGCTCGTGGTCTCGACGGGACTTTTCGCGGGCTACGGCCGCGCGTACATCCCGGCGGTCGTGGATTCGCTGGTGGCTGGACGCCCGGCGGAGCGCGCGGGACTGCAGAAGGGGGACAGCATCGTCTCCGTCAACGGCACCGTGGTGAAGCGATGGGACGAAGTCACCTCGCGCATCACCGCGTCGGCGGGCCAGGAACTCACGCTTGAAGTGATCCGCAATGGCCGCCCGGCGACGGTTCGCGTCACGCCTGAACTCATGAACGACACGACGGAGTTCGGGACCGTGGACCAGGTTGGCCGGATTGGCGCAGCATCGACACGCAACATCGCCCGTGAGCCGCTGTCGTTTGGTGAGGCCGCGGTTGCCGGCTGGCACTCCACCTGGGCGATGGGCACCGCGGTGATTCGCGTCGTGGGCGGGTTGGTGACGGGCAAGGTCAGCATGTCCCAGCTCGGTGGCCCCATCACGATCGGCCGTGTGTCCGTGGAAGCCGCAAAATCGGGACTCGAGGCGCTGTGGTCGTTGATTGCGTTCCTGAGCATCAACGTGGCAGTGCTCAACCTGCTGCCGATCCCGATACTCGACGGTGGCCAGATCCTCATGAACGTCGCCGAGGGCATCAAGGGGAGTGCGTTCAGCACGCGTACGCGTGAGTACATCATGCGCGCGGGCCTGGTCGCCATCGCGCTCCTGTTTGCGCTCGTGATGTTCAACGACGTGAAAGGACTGGTCGGGATATTCCGTTGAGGATATCCAGCTGGGTTGTTAGTGCTCGGTGCTGGGCCTGCGTGCTGGTACTGGGGCTGGCGCTGGTTGCGGAGACGGCAGGCGCGCAGTTCCGCGGCGTGCGGTTCGAGATCACGCAGGTTGGCGACACCACGTTCCGGTTCCCGCGAGGCAACGCGGCCTGGGTGAAGCCGGGTGAAACGGGGAACGTCCTGGACCCGCGACGTCGCGATATCCTGGTGGCGCGATTCCGGGTGGCCCGGATCGACTCGGGCCTGGTGACCGCTGTAGTGACCGGTCAGACCACGCGCGTGGCTACGGAACACATCGCCGTCATGAGTGAGCCGCAGAAGCCCTGGTATCGATCGATGCTGTTCTGGGGTGGTACACTCGTTGGAGTCGTGATCGGGGCGCTGATTACGGGCGGCAGCTGAACTCGTTAGGTCTGCCCGCGACGACTCGCGGATCCCTGGTTAACAGAGCAACCGGATCGGCACCGTCGTTTTTTCGCCCGCGAGTATTTCGATATCGTCGTTAAAGCCTGAGCACCCGGCGAGTGTCACCCGAAGTGTCCACTTGCCTACCGGCACCACCCTCGGTCCGCTGGAGAGAGGTGTGTCCCGGGGTATCGCACCGCCCTCCGGCTGAAGCGAATACCAGATGGTGCCCGGCACCGGTTTACCGTCTCGCAACGCGGTCACGTTGATGTCCAGCGTGCCGCATAGCTTCGGCTCGATGTTGACGGTGTGTGTCCGTCCGGCGACGACCGTGACGGTCGCCACCTTACGCGCTGTCTCGCACCCTTCTATGCTCGTCGGCAACTCGGCGCGAATGACATAGAGCTTGGGCGTAAGGTTGTCGCGCCTCGCCTGCGGCCCGAAACCAATCTCCTGGTCGCCGACAGTGATCTTCGCGTCCCGTGTCGCGGTAACTATGATGGACCCAACCGTTGGTCGCGGGCCCGGCGCCGGCGTGGACTTGCCGGGGATCGTCACTTTCGGCGACGATCCGGTCGGCGGAGGAGGCGTTTGCGAGTCGTTCGCGGCCGTGTTGTTGTCCGGCGGTACGACCACGGTTGGGGAATCGGCGGCCAGTGAATCCGTCGCCGCGTTGCCGGTTCCCACACGGCCGCCTAACGGCAGCATCATGAGGGCGGCGACACCACCGCCCACCACCACTGTGGCTACTGCGGCCGCGGACCAGAGCCGCTTTCGCGAAACCGGTACGACCGCCGGCCTGCTCGAGATCCGCGGACCCGAGGAAGTGGGCGTTTTCAGGACCGTCAACGTGTTCGCTGATGACGGGTCGCGCCGCATCTGCAGGACCTGCTGGATGGTTTCGGCGAGCACGTCACCCGTCGCCGGCCGCTCGTCAGGCGACTTCGCCAGGCATTGCAGCACGATGGCTTCGAACTCCGACGACAGCGCGGGATTGATGGAGGTCGGCGTTGGCGGCGGTTCCTCCACGTGCTGCCTCGCGATCTCGTACCAGTCCTCGCCCTCGAACGGCAGCCTCCCGGTCGCTGCCCGGAAAAGAGTCACTCCCAGGGAGTAAAGGTCGGCCCTGCCATCGAGGGCCTTCGCCCGCGCCTGTTCCGGCGCGAAATATTGGGGCGTGCCGACCACCATGTTGGTGCCGGTCTGGTTCACGTAGCCCGACACCGCGCGCGCGATTCCGAAGTCAGCCACCACCGCGTTGCCGTGGCTGTCGAACAGGATGTTGTCGACCTTGATGTCACGGTG
>DATMBT010000131.1:0-5697 GCA_035559475.1 Gemmatimonadaceae bacterium | reverse complement strand
GGCACGCGGGAGTCGGCGCGGATGCTGCGGGATGGCTACGAACTGCTTCGGGAATCGGGAATCGCGAATCGGGAATCGGGAGGCGCAGCCGACGGGTTCTTCACCAGCATCGCCACCGACAACACGCGTGCTCGCCGCGTCCTGGAGAACGGAGCGAGGTTCGGTTTACCGACGTATCGGCCGTTGTGTGACCTTGTGACGCTGATTGCGCCTGTCGTTCCGTCAGGCGGGCATAGCGATTCCCCTACTGAACGTGAACTGCTCGACTTCCTGCAGCACGAGTCTTCCAGGGCGCAGCTCACGCTGGCGTGGAGCGCGGAACGACTCCACAGCCTCTCGCGCCATGGTATCACGGCAGCTGACTTTCGAGTCGTCAGGCAGGGTGGACGGATCATCTGCGCCGGCGCTGTCTGGGATCAACGCAGTTTCAGACAGACCATCGTAGATGGCTATTCAGGCATGTTGGACGCACTGCGCGTTCCCTTCAACGCCGTGCAGGCCATACTGCGCCGTCCGTCCCTGCCGCGGCCCGGCTCAGTCCTGGCCCAGGGGGCATTGCTCGGGACCTTCGTTCGCCAGCCTGACGACTGGAGCACCCTCTGGCCTGCGCTCAAAGCGCGGGCAGCAGAAATGGGGCTCTCGTGGCTTTCGATCTCGCGTGACGCGCGTGACCCGGAACTCGCGGTGCTACGCCGCCTGACGAGAGCGCGTGAGTACCACACCACGCTGTACGAAGTCGAGTGGCGCGACGGTCCCCGCTGGCCTGACGCGTGGGACCATCGTCCTTTCCGCCCAGAGGTCGGCCTCCTGTGAGCGACGTCCTCGTCAGGCCCGTGTCGATGCAGGTCGCCAGTGACGTGGCCATCCCGTCGCGACGTGCCGAATTGACCGAGGGCGAGCGGGCGGAGATGCTGGCACTCCTGCAGGCCCACTTCGACGGCGTGTGCGAGTCCCAGTTCGCGCGCGACCTCGCGGGAAAGGATTGGGTGCTGCGCATTGTCCGCGACGGCACGCTGGTGGGCTTCTCCACACTGAAGGTCTTTCGCGCTTCTCATGAAGGCCGGTGCATCAACGTGATCTACTCGGGCGACACCGTCATGGCGCCCGAGTCGTGGGGGTCGCCGGTGCTTGCCAAAGGATGGATCGCACTCGTGCGCGCCATCCAGGCGTCGCGCCCGCACGAGCCGTGGTACTGGCTGCTGCTCTCGTCAGGCTTCCGTACCTACCGCTTCCTGCCGGTCTTCTGGCGCTCGTTCTGGCCGCGGCATGACGCCGAGCCTGACGAGTCTACGAGGGAGCTGATGTCGTCGCTCGCGAGTCAGCATTTTGGCGAACGGTATGACGATGCTGCCGGCGTAGTGCGATTTGACAACCCCCAGCGATTGAAGGCGCACCTCGCCGCGATCCCGGACGGCAAATCGAACGACGCGCACGTGCGGTTCTTCCTCGAGCGCAATCCCGGTCACGCGGACGGCGACGAGTTGGTCTGTTTTGCCGATTTGGGCGACGCAAACCTGACAGGGGCTGGTGTGCGCATGGTGCGAGGATCGTCGCGGTGAGCGCCGGGCCATTCCTGGCCAACGCGCTCTGGCTGGCGGGTTCGCTGCCGGCCGCGCGCCGTTTTGATCGTGCGCTCTCGAATCCACAGGAGGCGCAGGAGTCCTGGCTCCGCGCGCAGCTCCGACGCCACTCCGGCAGTGAGTTTGGCCGTGAACACTCCTTCGCTTCGCTGACCCCGCGCGAATTCAACCGCACCGTTCCCCTTTCCGACTACTCGGCCATCGAGGAACGCATCGGAAAGATTGCAAATGGAGCCCGGGACGTTCTCGCCTGCGGGCCAGTGACTCACCTCGCGCCAACCAGCGGTTCCACCGGCGCGCGCAAACTCATCCCGTTCAACGCGTCGCTGCAGGAGGCTTTCAACGCCGCCGTTGGTCCGTGGATGATCGATCTCGCCAGGCAGCGACCGGGCATCGTTGGCGGACCGGCGTACTGGTCGATCTCTCCGGTCACTGAGGTCGAGCGGAGCGAGACCGCAGTTCCAATAGGCTTCGCTGACGATGCCGACTACCTCGGCGGGGCACGCGCGTGGCTCGTCAGGCAGGCGCTGGCCGTGCCGTCATCGATCCGGCACGTCACTGACACAAACCAGTTCTGGTCGCAGACGCTGCTCGCGCTGCTGCGACGCCGCGACCTGCGACTCATCTCGGTCTGGCATCCGTCATTCCTCGACCTGCTCGTGCAGGCTGCGGTGCCAGCGTGGCCTGACCTCATGTCGTCGCTCACCTCCGACCGCGCCGCGGAGCTCAAGCGCATCGGTCCCTACGACTGGCCGCACTGGTGGCCTCACCTCCAGGTCGTGAGCTGCTGGGGCGAACAGGCCGCCGAGCCTGGGTGGCAGGCACTGAAGGAACGGCTGCCGAACGTACTGGTGCAGCCAAAGGGACTGCTCGCGACGGAGTGTGTGGTCACGATCCCGTTAGGCGCGGATCGCCCGCTCGCCGTCACGTCGCACTTCTTCGAGTTCCTCGACCGCGACGGCAACGTCCGCCTGGCGCATGAGCTGGAACGAGGCTCCCAGTACGAAGTTGTGGTCACCAACGGTGGAGGCCTGTGGCGATATCGGCTTGGTGACATGGTCGAATGCACCGGCTTCGTTCGTGCGACACCATCGCTGAGTTTCCTCGGTCGCGCCGGGCGGGTGAGCGATCTTCGCGGCGAGAAGCTGAGCGAGACTTTTGTGGCCCAGGTGCTCAGTAGCGTCTTTGGGGAATCGCGGTCGTGGGCTGCCCTCCGCCCACGCGAGAAGGACGATGTCGCGGGGTACGATTTACTTACGGACGATGGCGCTGACCTGGCCGAATTGGTTGATGAGGTCCTCTTCGCTAATCCGCATTATGCGCTTGCTCGGCGACTGGGCCAGTTGGCGCCCGTGCGGTTGGTCCGTGTCGGTTCCGATGCAGAGGGCCGGCTGCTGCAGCAGTTCAATGGCCGGCTTGGGGACGCGAAGCCCTTGGTCCTCCTCGACTGAGCACGATTTTCGCCGAACGGCGAACACGGAAAGCGCGGGCATGCTCACGGATGGACACCCGTACTGCTTTGGCGAAAACCCGGACAGCCCCGCCGTTGCTTGAACAAACCACGGTGCCGGCTGTCCGGGTTTTCGCCAATGAAGTACCCGCGTTAATCAGTGGCATCCGTGCTCTCCGTGTTCACGCTTTACTGCGGCAATCGCCGCAGGCCACTACGTCATCAATCGTCCGAAACTACGTAACAAATCCGATGGGTTCGTAGGTCCTCCGGATCGACCTTGGTCCTGCGCGAATCGCACGAATGACGACTCGCGCACGACCTGCACCGGAGAACCACCATGTTTCGAAAGACGTTGGGTCCCATCGTGGCGGCGTGCCTTGTCCTCACCGCCTGCCAGGACGTCACCAATCCGATTCCAACGAGTCCGATTGCTGGCCAGAACGAATCCGAGGGGCGCGGCTTTGCCCAGCGCCTCGTCACCATCGGCACCAGCATCAGTGCCGGCACCTGCTCCGACGGAAACATCGCCTCGTGCCAGAACATGTCGTATGTCGCGCAACTGGTTCGGATGTACGACCGGCAGCCCACGCTACCACTCATCGGCGGCACCGGCTGCAAGTCGCCGTTTGCTGGGCCGATCATCAGCTTCAAGCGGATCAGTGGTGAGTCGGTTGCCGCTCCCGAGGCAAGCCTCAGCTGCGCCCCGAACGAGCCTGGTGTTGTCCTGCCGACGCAGAACCTCGCAATCCCGGGCGCCCTCACACAGGACGCGCTCACCACGAGACCCGAGGACAGGACTGACGCTTACAGCTCGCAGTTGTATCGCCGGATCCTGCTGGAAGGCTCGTCGCAAGTCTCTGCTGCGATCGCCCAGAATCCGAAGTTTGTGATCGTCGAGCTGGGCGCCAACGACATTCTGGGCATTCACTCAGGCGTCGTCATCCCGGGCGCGAGCTTTGTACCGTTCAACGTCTGGGCAGCGCAATACAACGCCGTGCTCGATCAGGTTGAAACGGTCACCAAACAGGGCCTGTTGGTCGGTCTCGGTCGTGAGATCTCGAAGCTGTCGAGCCTGAGGCGTGGCACGGAACTCTGGGCAGACCGCGCCGCGTTCCTGTCCGCGTTCAACGTCGAGGTGAACTCGAATTGCGACGGCAGCGCGAACCTCCTCGTCGTGCCGGCCGTTGTTCCTGCGGCGGTGGCCCAGGGATTGGGTCGTCGTCAGGCAGGGGCGCCACCATTCGTACTGAGCTGCGCTGAGGGAGCATTCAATGTCCAGGACCGCATCCTGACTCCGGCTGAAGCAGCCGCGGTCGACGCCCAACTCGTGCTGATGAGCGATCACATTCGCGGACAGGCCGCGGCACGTGGATACGCCTTCGTCGAGCTCGAGGTGCTGTATGGTCTCCCGAAGCCGACGTTCAGCGTCGTCAACTTCATGACGGGTGGTACCCCCTACGGGCCGAACATCAGCCTGGACGGACTGCATCCGAGCGCCGCTGGGCACACGATCATCGCCAACGCAGCCGCTCGCGCGATCGAAGACCGCTACAACGTCGGGCTGGATGGCGCGGTATTCGGGATCTCGACTTCGCCGTCGCGGAATCCGTAAGCACGGGTAGTGGCAGCAGGCAGGGGCAGGGGGTCTCCGATAAGGCCCCCTGCCTTTTGCTTGTTTAGCACACCTAGCGCCGAGGGTCGGGATACGGGAGTTTCGGGGGATGCCCGCCGGCGTCTGGACCAGCCCCATGGTCGGTCGCGAAGCTGAATTCACGACCATGCGCCGTGGTCTATCCGCTGCTTCCCAGGGCGCGTGCACCTGCCGCGTGGTCTCCGGCGGGCATGGCGTCGGCAAGACGCGGTTGCTCCAGGAAACCGTCGATCACGCCACCGCGCAGGGTTTCATCACGGTGCGCGCGGTCGCGTATCCGAGCGACGCCAACGTGCCGTACTCCATCGTCGCTGACGCGCTGAGTCCACTCGTCAGGCAGATGGACCCGAATGGCGTGCGGACCCTCCTGCGTGGCGCCGATGCCGAGCTGGCCCAAATCATTCCAGCGTTAGGCGAGTCAGGGGAGCGGGCGCCACGACCGGACGTCAGCGGCGACCCGACCCCCCGTCTTCGCTGGCACACGGCCCAGTTCCTGGCGCGGCTGTCGGCCAAGGCGCCGCTGCTCTTTACGGTGGACAACGCGCAGTGGGCCGACCCGTCGTCGGTCTCGCTGCTGCACTTCGTCCTCCGCCATGCGCCGGAGGCACGGCTCATGGTAGCGACCGCGTTCAACCACCTGGAGACCGAGGCGGTATCACCAATCCGCACCATGGCGAAGGCGATCGCAGGATTGCCCGGATCGGAGCAGCTCACGCTTGCCCCCCTCACCGAATCGGACATCCGCGAACTGCTCACGCAGTCCTTCCTCGTGGACGAATCGCAAATCCGTTCCTTCGCCGCGTTCCTGCATTCCCGCACACTCGGCAATCCGTTTTTCGTCGAGGAGATGATCAAGACGCTGATCCAGCGCGGCACGCTCCACCGGATTGACGATCGCTGGGTCGGCTGGGACGTCGAGGACATCGATGTTCCCTCGACCATTCGGGAGGTCCTGCTCGAGCGCGTGAACGCGCTGACGCCGCCCGCGCGGAGTGTTGCCGACCTGGCTTCGG
>DATMBT010000130.1:0-6692 GCA_035559475.1 Gemmatimonadaceae bacterium | reverse complement strand
CGAGCCGGAGCAGCGCCTCGTTAACGGCGACGAGGTTATCTCGGCTCTCCGTGAGAAAGAGCTCGGCGTAGCGGGCGGCGTCCTTCATCGTGACGCGTGACTCGTGACTCGTGACTCGTGACTCGGCGGTGCTCGGCCGTGCCGAGTCACGAGTCACCAGTCACGAGTCACTATCCGAGGACTCGCTGGACCGCTTCGAGGACTCGACTCGGCTGAAACGGCTTCACCACGAAATCCTTCGCGCCCGCCTGGATCGCCTCGACCACGAGCGCCTGTTGGCCCATGGCGCTGCACATCAGCACCTTGGCCATCGGGTCGAGCTTCGTGATCTCGCGGACCGCGTCGATGCCCCCCATGTCCGGCATCACGATGTCCATCGTGACCAGGTCAGGACGTAATTCGCGGTATTTCTCGACTGCCTGTGACCCCGTCTCCGCCTCCCCCACCACGTCAAAACCCGCCTGCTGAAGGATGTCCCCCAGCATGGTGCGCATGAAAATGGCGTCGTCGCAGATCAGGACCGAATGGCTCACCGTGTGGTCTCCTCGAACCGAAGGTCCCCACTCAGTCAGGGCAGCGTCTGCCTGACCAGCTCGGGGATGTCGATCACAAGGACGACTTCGTCACCCAAACGTCCCACCCCGGTCAGGAGACCGTCGGTACGGGCCAGGACCTCGCGCTCCGCGGGCACGACCTGGAGGTCCTGGACGTCGTGGACGTCGTCTACGATGAGCCCCAGCGGCTTTTCTCCCACCGTCACGACCACAATGGAACCGTTGATCGACGCAGTCGGGTTTCCGGTGAGCCGATGGGCCGCATCCACGACGGTCAGGAGCTGGCCCCTGAGGTTTACAACGCCGCGGACGTGAGCGGGTGCGCCGGGAAGGCGTGTTGGGGGGAGGAGCGAGACGATCTCGCGCACCGCCCCGCTGTCCAGCCCATACAGGCCCCCACCCAGATCGACGATCAGGACACGATCAGTCGAATCAGGCTTTGTCCCGGTAGAATCCGAAGTCATCGAGCGGGTCGGCGGTCGTGAGGAGAGTGGGGTCGCGCGCCACCTGGGCGAGCGCTGCGCGAAGGTCAGGAGGCAGCGGTGATCGAAGATCCAGCGCGTCGCCCGTCACGGGATGACGGAACCGCAACCACGCCGCGTGAAGGAAGTGACGCTTCGGCGGCAACGCTACGACCTTCCGTCCACCTCCGCCACCATACGTGTCGTCACCAATGACCGGGTGCCCGATCGAGGACAGGTGAACCCGGATCTGGTGCGTTCTACCGGTGTGCAGGTGCGCGCGGAGCAGGTCCACCGCGTCGAATCGCGCCAGGCGCACCAGCGTGGTCTTGGCCGGCTTTCCCGTCTTCACCACGGCCATCCGCCGGCGATCACGCGGGTCGCGCGCCAGCGGTTTCTCGACCGTGACCTCATCCTGTTCGACGTGCCCCCAGCTGACCGCTGCATAACGACGGATCACCCGGCGGCCCGCGATCGCCGCTGACAGTGCGCGATGTGTGCGTTCCGTTCTCGCGACCAGGAGCAGGCCGGACGTTTCCTTGTCGATCCGGTGGACGATGCCAGGCCGGTCCTCGCCACTGCCTTCAGACAGGCTGCCACGGCCAAGCAGCGCATTCACCAGTGTCCCACTCCAGTTGCCTGGCGCGGGATGCACGACCATGCCGGCGGGCTTGTCGACGACGATGAGGTGTTCATCCTCGTGCACGACCGACAGCGGAATGTTCTCCGGCAGGACATCGCGACCGGGAGCCGGTGGAACCACGACCACGACTGCTTCGCCGATTCGCGGCCGGTAACTCGAGCGCTCGTGGCGCGGCGACCCACCCGGAGCCGACACGGACACGGACCGTTCCGCGATCAACGTCGCCGACTGGGTGCGCGACAGTCCGAGCTTTCCGGCCACGAGCAAATCGAGGCGGACATCGTTGTCCGCCTCGTCGGTTACGAACTCGTGCCGCGTGCCTGACGAGTCGCTGGTCACGAGGTTCCCGATGGACTGATCGTGGCCCCGGTCCGTCGCTCCGCCTTGTCCTCTCCCCAGAGCACATAGGCCAGCAGGATCGCCCCCGTGCTCACCGCCATGTCGGCCACGTTGAACGTGGGCCAGCGCATGTCGCCAATGCCGATGTCAATGAAGTCGACCACACCCTGCGGTCCACGTATGCGGTCAATCAGGTTGCCGATCGCTCCGCCTGACACGAGGGCGATGGCGAGGGTGCGCGCGATGTCACGGGCGGTCGTCTGCCGATAGAGCTGCGCCAGGATCACCAGCGCCGCGATCGTGAGGCCGAGGAAGATCCAGCGGGAGTACTGCCCGAGGTGGAGTCCAAACGCCGCACCCCGGTTGTACACCAGTGTCAGCCGCACGACTTCGCCGAAGACTTCACGCGGAACGCCACGCGGATACAAGTCCCTTACTGCGATCCACTTCGTGACGATGTCGGACAGTACAACGGTGATGACGACCGGCCAGAAGATTCGTGCTCGGCCAGCGTCACTGCTTGCCATCTTCCTCCCGCTGCTTGCACTTGATGCAGAACCGGGCGTGAGGCAACGCATCGAGTCGGTCGAACGCGATTTCCTCGCCACAGTTGTGGCACTTGCCGAAATTCTCGGGCTGCTTGTACAGGCGACGGAGGGCCTGGTCGATATGCCAGAGGAAGCGCCCCTCCTGGCTCGCGAACAGGAACGCCTTTTCGCGCTCCATCGCGTCGGTTCCCTGGTCGGCCATGTGGAACGAATACGAGCTCAGGTCACCATCAGCGGACTGCGGCGTTGCTCCGAAGACGTCCTCGTAGTGCCCGAGTTCCTTCAGCGCCCGACGCCTCTCGTCGAGCAGCCTCTTCTCGAAGTGCGTGAGGTTCTTCTTGTTCATCGCCTTGAGCTTCTTGGCGCCGTTTGTATTGGGCATCTCAGTGATCCGTGTCAGGGCGGGCTCTGCCCGCAAGACACTCAATTTCCACGGTTTGCCGGCCGTATTCAACGGCTCGGAGGTATCATATCCAACTGCTTGTCAGGTATCACGATTGCCGCTACGTTGCGTCCAGACGACGCTCTCTCGGGGAGCCGTCGTCAGGAAACGGCGATGATCCGGATATCACCGGGGAGCCAGCCGGAAGAACGGATCGGAAGGTCCCAGTAGAACCGGCCGGGTTGGCCCGAAACAGCCGTAAGTCGAGCGGTTCGCGTCATTCGGCGCGGGCAAGCGGGGTGGTACCGCGAGCGCACGATGTTGTGCGCCTCGTCCCCGTGTAAGGCCACCGGTCGTTGCCAGTGGTTCCGTTACACGCGCTGAGGACGAATCCGTGCCATACCCAAGAGCTGGCTTCAAGCAGGACCCGGGCTCCATTCCCGCGCATCCGCGCTTCCCTGAACTCGAGCGCGATGTGCTCGCGTATTGGCGCGCCGATGGGACGTTCCAGGCCAGCATCGACCATCGGCCGGCAGGACAGGATGGTGCGAACGAGTTCGTGTTCTACGACGGGCCACCGTTCGCCAACGGCCTCCCGCACTATGGCCATCTCCTCACCGGCTATGTGAAGGACGTGGTGCCGCGGTACGAGACCATGCGCGGTCGCCGGGTCGAACGCCGCTTCGGGTGGGACTGCCACGGCCTCCCGGCCGAGTTCGAGGCCGAAAAGCAACTCGGCATCAACCACAAGAACGAGATCGAGGCGATGGGCGTCGCGCAGTTCAACGATGCCTGCCGCGTGTCGGTGCTTCGGTACACCTCCGAGTGGGAGGCCTACGTCACCCGTCAAGCGCGCTGGGTGGACTTCGAAAACGACTACAAGACGCTCGATCTCTCCTACATGGAGAGCGTGATGTGGGCGTTCAAGTCGCTGTACGAAAAAGGCCTCGTGTACGAAGGATTCCGGGTGCTGTGGTACTGCTGGCGCTGCGAAACGCCGCTGTCGAACACGGAAGTGAAGATGGACGACGTCTATCGCGACCGTGAAGACCCCGCGGTCACGGTTGGCATGACGCTCGTCTCGGACAATCCGGAGTTGAACGGCGTCCAGGCGCTCATCTGGACCACGACGCCGTGGACGCTGCCGTCCAATCTCGCGCTCGCGGTCCATCCGGACGTGGACTACGTCGTGGTCGCAGCGAAGGGACATCGCTACCTCCTTGCCGAGGCACGGATCCCTGCGTACGAACGCGAGTTCGGCGAGGCGCCGGAGATCGTCGCACGGTTTGCCGGCCGGGCGCTCGTCGGCACGCGGTACACGCCCGTCTTTGACTTTTTCGCGGGACGGCCTAACGCGCACCAGGTCCTTCCCGCGGACTACGTCTCCACCGAAGATGGTACGGGCATCGTCCACATAGCACCGGCGTACGGCGAGGACGACAAGGCCGTCACCGACGCCGCCGCGATTGAGCCCGTCACCCCGGTCAATTCGCGCGGCGAGTTCGACGCGTCAGTCCCGCCCTATGCCGGACAGCACATCTTCGACGCCAACAAGCAGATCATCAGGGACCTGAAGGCGAAAGGTGTGCTGCTGCGTCACGAGACGCACCACCACCCGTACCCGCACTGCTGGCGCTGCGAGAGTCCGCTCATCCAGCGCGCCGTGAGCTCGTGGTTCGTCGCGGTCACACGGTTCCGTGACCGGCTCGTGGAGTTGAATCAGCAGATCACATGGGTTCCTGAACACATCCGCGACGGCCAGTTCGGCAAGTGGCTGGAGAACGCGCGCGACTGGTCGGTTTCCCGGAATCGCTACTGGGGATCCCCAATCCCGGTGTGGTTGTCGGATGACAAGAACTATCCACGCGTGGACGTCTACGGTTCACTCGATGAACTGGCGCGCGACTTCGGCGTGCGTCCGACGGACCTTCACCGCCCTGCGATCGACCAGCTCACGCGACCGAACCCGGACGATCCAACCGGAAAGTCGACCATGCGTCGCGTGCCGGAAGTCCTCGACTGCTGGTTCGAGTCGGGCTCGATGCCCTTCGCGCAGGTGCACTACCCGTTCGAAAACGCCGCCTGGTTCGAACACCATTATCCAGGCGACTTCATCGTCGAGTACAACGGCCAGACGCGCGGCTGGTTCTACACGCTGCACGTGCTCGCGACGGCGCTCTTTGACCGCCCCGCATTCCGCACCTGCGTCGCCCACGGCATCGTGCTCGGCGACGACGGCCAGAAGATGTCGAAGTCGCGCAAGAACTATCCGGACGTCAACGGCGTCTTCGATCGTGATGGATCCGACGCGATGCGCTGGTTCCTCATGGACAGCCCGATCCTGCGTGGCGGTGACCTCGTCGTGACCGAGCGCGGGATCCAGGAAGGTGTCCGACAGTCGCTGCTGCCACTCTGGAACTCGTACTACTTCCTGGGCCTGTACGCCAATGCGGACCAGCTCGATGGCCGCAGTCGTACCGACTCGACGCACCTGCTGGACCGATACATCCTGGCGAAGACGCAGGAGCTGGTGACTGACGTCGAAACGCAGATGGATCGGTACGACATCGTTGGCGCATGCGCGACCGTTCGCGAGTTTCTCGACGCGCTCACCAACTGGTATGTCCGACGGTCACGCGACCGGTTCTGGGCGGGCGATCGCGATGCCGTCGATACGCTGCACACGGTGCTCGAGGTAACGTGCCGCGTCGCGGCGCCGCTGCTGCCGCTGACGACCGAATTCATCTGGCGCGGCCTCACGGGTGGCCGGTCCGTTCACCTGACCGATTGGCCACTGGTGGACGAATTGCCGAGCGATGCGGCGCTGGTGGAAGCCATGGATCGCGTTCGCGAAGTCTGTTCGACAGCGCTGGCGTTGCGGATGGCGAACAAGCTCCGCGTCAGGCTGCCGCTTGGACGCCTGCTGGTTGCCGCGACCGACGCCAAGGCAATCAAACCGTTCATCGACATCATCCGCGACGAAGTGAACGTGAAGCAGGTCGAGCTGACGGACGACGTCGCCGCGCATGGCCGCGCCGAAATCGTGGTGAACGCGCGCGTCGCCGGCCCGCGGTTAGGCAGGCAGGTCCAGGAGATCATCCGGGCGGCGAAGGCGGGTCAGTGGAGCGTCACTCCCGAGGGCCGAATCCATGTCGCAGGCGTGGACCTGATGGACGGCGAGTTCGAACGTCGCATGGTGTCGCTGGACGCCGGCGCGACGGCGGAGCTTCCACGCAATTCCGGGTTCGTCATCCTGGACACGACGGTGACGCCGGAGCTTGCCGCGGAGGGACTGGCGCGCGACGTGATACGCGCGGTGCAGCAGGCGCGGCGCGACGCGGGACTCTCCGTCTCGGACAGGATCAAACTTGGTATCGACGGGAAGGATGACGTCGTGACGGCAGTGAAGACGCACGAGGCGTTGCTTGCATCGGAAACGCTGGCGCGCTCGGTGAGCTACGGCAACAACGGGGGAACCGCCTGCAAGGTGGGCGATGGCGCCGAGGTCGTCGTCAAGGTCGAGCGCGTTCCGATGGTGTGATAGCACGCGGAGACGCGGACATTCTCACGCGGAGACGCGGACAGTCTCACGCGGAGACGCGAAGCCGCGGAGGGGGGACGACAGGTACCCGTTAGGTCGACAACCCGCCGACCACACCGGCGACCAGCGCCGTGAGCCGCGGCTCGGCCTCGCCGGCCACGGCCAGAATGCGCTCGAGGCTTGCCGGCTCGAGCGTCTCCGGCAGGCACATGTCGGTGATGATC
>DATMBT010000129.1:0-4428 GCA_035559475.1 Gemmatimonadaceae bacterium | reverse complement strand
CGATTTCGCCCTGGACGGTCCGCTGTTCGGGCTGCATCTGCCAGCCAGCGAAGGCGGTCCCGTCATAGTGCAGCACGAGCTGCACAGTGCGCGCCGTCATCGAGTAGGAAATTAGTGGCGCGAATAGGGCCAAGCAACGGGCCAACCGATTGACAGGACTTTACCTACGTACTCACATTCACCCCCGGAAGTCGGATGTCGGATGTCGGATGTCGGATTCCCTGCAAAGCCATGATCACGGCCGATATCGATCGGACATGGTGTTAATGAAACACTCCATTTTGAATCTGCAGTGATCCATGCCTGAGCAGCTTATCCGACATCCGATATCTGACCTCCGACGTCCGTCGTAATGTCCCGCGCTCTCCCCTCGCTCGCCCACGCCCTATCGGTCGCGCCTGACCTGAACGCTTCCCTGATCGCGATGGGTGAGGCGCTCATGGACGGCGATCGGAGTGCCGTGCTGGCGCTGCTCCGGTATGACGGGCGCAAGGAAATGCTCCGGGAGCGGCTCACGCCTTCCGGTGGGCATGTCGAGTCTGCGACCGTCGACACCACCTTTGATCACCTCCCACCAAACGTCCGCGTGCTGATCGCGGGTGGAGGCCAGTTTGTCGACCTGGGCGAGCGGTCGGTCGAGTACGCACGGCTGTTCGGCCTGACACCGTTTGCTGATGGCGGGCTGTTATCGCTCCGGGGACTCACGACCGATGGCCAGCTCGCGGCCGTGCTGGCGCTGTACGAACAGCGGAAGATGTTCGGCACCCGCACCAGCGAGCGTTTTGCCTCCTCGGCGGCGCTGTTCGACCTCGCATACGCCCGCTTTGCCGATCGCGAGGCACGTGATGAAGCGGTGAACACGCTTGAAGCCGTCACCCAGAAGGTCCACGGCGACTACCTCACGCAGCTGGGCGAACTGCAGACGGAATTGACGCGGACGCAGGAGATGGCCACGTCCGGCGATCACGTCGCCACCGACCGCGTCCAACTCGAGCAGGAGCTTCGCACCGCCGAAGAAAACGCCCGACGCGCGAACCATCGCGCGAATGCGACCGAGCAACAGCTCATGGCTGCAGTGGGTCAGCTCGAGCAGGCGCACGTCGAGTTGCACCGGCGTCACGAGGCACTTCGGCAGAAAACCCGTACTCTCTATCTATTGGAAAGGGCGCTTGCCCTCGACAACACCACCGGTGATCCCGGTCCACTAGTGGACGGCCTGCTGGCCATGGTCGGCGATGACCTGCAGGCACAGCGATGCTCCATGATGCTGCGCTCCCCCGAGCCGGATACCCTCTACCTCGCTGCGGCGCGCGGCCTCCTGCCGCACATACGGCTCGGCCAGCGGACCATTTTCGGGAAGGGCGTGGCGGGAATTGTCGCAATGACGCGCGAACCGCTTCTCGTCCAGGACGTCACCGACGGCGCGATGCACCCGCTGTTGCGCGACGAATACCTCACTACGGGATCTTTCATCAGCTTCCCGCTCGTGTACCACGGCGAGTTGCTGGGAGTGGTCAACCTGACCAATCGCGCCAAGCGAGGCGTCTTCATCGAAGAGGACGTCGAGCGTGTCCGCCTGCTCGGCCTCGTGATCTCGCTCATCGTGACACGGGCCCAGCTCGTGGACCGGCTGCTCACGGCGATAGATGCCGTCTGACGCCCTGCAAGCCGCCGTGCGCCGCCTGGCGTTCGGCGAATCACTGTCAGCGACGGAATCGGCTGACGCCTTCGGACTGATCATGTCCGGCGAGGCCTCGGTCGCGCAGGTCGCGGCGTTGCTCATGGCGCTGCGCGTGAAGGGAGAAACTGCGGATGAAGTGGCCGGGGCAGCCCAGGCCATGCGCGCGGCCATGGTCCCGATCGAAGCCGAAGATCGGGAAGCGCTCGTCGACACCTGCGGGACGGGCGGCGGCTCGGTCACCACGTTCAATATCTCGACCGCGGCCGCGCTGCTCGCAGCCGGTGCGGGTGTGCGGATCGCGAAACACGGCAACCGTTCGTTTACGTCGCGGAGCGGCAGTGCCGACGTGCTCGAGGCCCTGGGCGTGCCTCTTGATGCCACGCCGGGCGTGATGGGTGACGTGTTACGTCGCGCCGGGGTGGTGTTCATGTTCGCACCAACGCTGCACCCGGCCATGCGGCACGTCGGACCGGTCCGTCGCGAGCTTGGCATTCCCACCGTGATGAACATCGTCGGGCCGCTGGCCAATCCGGCCGGGGCAGGGCGCCAGGTCGTCGGTGTCGCCGACCGTCACCGCATGCCGCTGCTGGCGGGGGCGCTGGCTGCGTTAGGCACTGCGCACGCGCTGGTGGTGCACGGTGAGCCCGGGATGGACGAGGTGTCCCCGTTAGGCCCCACACACGTCGCGGAGGTGCGCTACGGCGTGGTGAAGGAATGGGTGATCGACCCGGGCCAGCTTGGCTTCAACGGGATCGCGCCCGAGGACCTGGCTGGTGGCGACCCATCGACGAACGCCAGGATCATTGAGCGAGTGCTGTCTGGCGAGGGCCCGTCAGGAGCGGAAAGCGCCGTACTGCTCAATGCCGCGGCCGCGATCTACGTGAGTGGGCTGGACTCGACGATGGAGGAGGCGCTGGCGCGGGCGAGGGAGGCGCTGGAGTCCGGGGCGGGGCGGCGGGCACTGGACCGACTTCGGCAGGCTTACGCCGACACAAGAACAACGGGCTGAGTGCTGAGTGCTGGGTGCTAGGGCATATTGCTGCGGGCAGCCACACGCAGCAAAGAGCCCTAGCACCCAGCACTCAGCACTCAGCTCAGTATTTTCTGATGACTCCAACGACGACGCCTTGTACGAGAATATCATTCTCGTGCACGTACATCGCGCTCATCGTCTCGTTGGCGGGCTGCAGGCGAATGCGGCCATCGCGCTCCCGATAGAAGCGCTTCATCGTCGCAGCGTTCCCGTTCAACAGGGCGATGACCATCTCGCCGTTATCCGCTGTCCGTCGCTCGTTCACGATCACGAAGTCGCCGTCGCGAACCTGCTCGTCGATCATCGAGCTGCCCTTCACCTTGAGCACGAAGTGTTCGCCGCGCCGGCGCACCAGCTCTTCAGGGACCGCCATCGTCTCAGTCCCCTCGATCGCTTCGATCGGCACGCCCGCAGCTACCCGGCCGTGAAGCGGCAACTCCACTGCCCGCTGGAAAACCTCTGATGGCAGGATGTTGATTGCCCGACTCTCATTGTACGAGCGCTTGATGTACCCCTTTCGCTCGAGGTTTGTGAGATGTTCGTGGACCGTGGCCAGCGAGTTATAGTTGAACTGCCTGGCGATCTCGTCAAAGCTCGGCGCGTAGCCGTTATCCTCGGCGTAGGACTGCAGGTAGTTGAGGATTTCGCGCTGGCGTTTGGTCAGGGGCATCTCGGCCTCACAAAGTGAACCTGTTTGCTGTTTGCCGGCGCTTGAACACCGGCAAACCGAACAACAGCCGAAGACCACGATAGCCGAATAGGAACCGAAGTGCAAGCACGGACTCTCTGGAGGCCACCAACCGGACCCCTGGGTCGCCTGACGACTCTCGCTCGTGAACGAGCTGCTGCCCTGGGCTCAGAGCGGGATTGGGAGTCACGCGCCGCCCAGTCGGACACGGTGATGTCCCTGCCAAGCGCCCTTCGGTGGGGTTCGGTCGGTGTGATCGCGGAGGTGAAGCGCAGGTCCCCGTCGAAGGGGTCCCTGAACGATTCTATTGATGCGCCCCTCCGTGCCCGGCAGTACCACGACGGTGGGGCGCGGGCGATTTCGGTCCTCACCGAGTCGTCCGAATTCGGCGGAGCGAATGAGGACCTGGTGGAGGTCCGGCGACTGGTGTCCTGCCCCCTCCTCAAGAAGGACTTCCACGTCCATCCCGTGCAGATGTTCGAGGCCCGGGTTTACGGTGCCTCGGCAGCGCTTCTCATCGTACGAGCGCTCGGACCGGACGATACCCGCCTTCTTGCCGATGCCGCTCGTCAGGCAGGCCTGGAGCCGGTGTTCGAGGTCCGCGACGAAGCCGAGCTTGCGACAGCAATCGACGCCAAAGCCGCGGTGATCGGGGTCAACCGCCGCAACCTCGAGACGCTTGACTTCGAACCGGAGGTTCTCGCCAGGCTCCTGCCTATCGTGCCACCAACCATCATGGCAGTCGCCGAGAGCGGAATCTCGACCCGCGCGGACGTCGAGGAAGTCGCTGCGCTTGGCGCCGATGCGGTCCTCGTTGGTTCTGCCCTGTCAACGGCACTCGATGTGCACCAGGCGGTCGCCCAACTGACCGGCGTCGAACGGATGTCGCGTCGTGGCTGACGTGAAGTTCTGCGGCCTTACGAGGGAGGAAGACGTCCGCGAAGCGGTGCGACTAGGCGCTTCGTACGTCGGCGCCATCATGACGGAAAGCGCCCGTCGCGTCACACCGGAGCGCGCGAAGGAATT
>DATMBT010000128.1:0-2048 GCA_035559475.1 Gemmatimonadaceae bacterium | reverse complement strand
ACTGCAACTCGCGAACGGCCTTGCACTGTTCTATGTCACGTTCATCCCGTTCCCAACCGCGGTGCTGGCGGTCCACCTGGACGGAGCGGACATCAGGACTGCGGTGGCCTTCTACTGTGGAACGTTCGTAATGGGCAGCTTTGCATTCAACCTGCTCGTCGAGACGATCGTCCGCAGTCACCTGCTTCGCCCGGACGTCGATGCCCAGACTATCGCGCGACTCCGTCGGGGCTACCACATCACCTTCATGGTCTATCTCAGCGCAACGTTCCTGGCGCTGGTGGCGCCATGGGTGGCGCTCGTGGTCAATGTCGGAGTGCGTCTGCTTGTACTCAGCGCGCTGCCTGTGCGGGCGGTGGCGAGTCCGAAGGCCACTTCCTGAGTTAGTAGTCCTGTCCATGGCTGAAAACGCCAATAACCGACTGGAAGCGCTCAGCGATGGCGTGTTCGCCATCGCGATGACCCTGCTGGTCATCGAAGTCAGGCCCCCGGTCACGGACACCATCGTCACCACAGCCGACTTCTGGCAGGCGCTGGCGCACGTGATACCGGCCATCGGCGCGTTCATCCTGAGCTTCATCATCATTTTTATCACGTGGGTGAACCACCACGGCGCGATCAACCTGATCCCACGGACGTCGGCGTCCTTCATCTTTGCCAACGGGCTGCTTCTGCTGACCGTCGCGTTCATTCCGTTCCCCACGGCACTCCTGGGCGAGTTCGTAGTGACTGATCACGCCGCACCGGCAGTCGTGCTGTACAATGTCGTGCTTGCGTTCCAGGCTGTCGCATGGATCCTGTTCAGTCGAACGGCACTGATAAACCACCTGACGAAGGATGAAAACGCGACAAGGACGCTCCGTCGTATGCGCAGAAACGGATATTTCGCCTTCGCGCTGTACTCGTTGCTGGCGCTCGCGGCGGTGTGGCTGCCGCTGCCAGTCGCCGTCGTGACGACGGCAACCTGGATGGTCTGGCTTGTAATGGCATTTCGAGCGAAGCACGCCTGAACGATGCGTGCCACGCGGCTGATGGTCATCGCTCTCGTGAGCGCCTGCTCAGGTGACGCGGCACGGCAGGACGCCGCGGTGGATTCCGCCTTCCGTGCGGAGCTGCTCGCCCGGGTCGCCGTGGACCAGGCGGGTCGCGACACGCTTGTTCAAGCACTACAGCGATTCGGTACGCTTCCGGAGTCCCTGGTATTGCGACTGCAAGCGGTTGATTCAGCCAACACGGCCTGGCTCGCGCTGCATGTCCGGGAACGCGGCTTTCCGACAACCGCGCAGATCGGCGCTGACGGAGTGAAGGCGGCACTGCTGCTGATCCAGCACGCCGACGCGTCGCCAGCGTTTCAGGCTGAGATGCTGCCGTTTGTCGAGAAGGCCCATGAGGCCGGGGACGTCGAGGGGCAGGAGTTTGCCATGCTGACGGACCGGGTGCTCAGGGCGCAGGGCCGGCCGCAGCGCTATGGCACACAAATGTCCATGCACGACGGCGTTGTGCGGATCGATCCGATCGAAGATTCAGCCGGGGTCGATGCGCGACGCGCGGCATTGGGCCTGACGTCGCTGTCTCAATACAAGCGAGTCCTCGATTCTGTGTACGGCGCCCCACGACGGCCCTGATTCGACGAGCGCGGCTGCGGTCTCTCCGATCAGACTGTCTTGCCGCTCTGCACAACGGACCGTAGTGTCGAGGGAGATTCGAGTGACTTACGCCCAACGGAGCCCGGACTCGTGGACGACCTCTCACGCCTCTTCACGGCCTACGACCGCAACGGCATCTCGCGCCGTCGTCTCTTCCACATATTGGGCGCCGCCGCGGTGAGTATGCCCCTCACACGCGCTTTCGGGCAGGGACAGTGTTCCGGCCGCGATCGCGACACGACCGCCGCCTGCAACAAGACTCCCTTCAAGGCGCCCTTCGAGTCGACGGGCTTCAAGACTGTCCTGCTCGACCACTTCAAGCTCCAGGTCGTCGACGTCGAGCGTGAAGCCGCGTTCTACGCCGCCTTCCTCGGCTGGAAGGTTCGGAGCAACGACGGCAAC